>JAQCER010000086.1 GCA_027618625.1 Verrucomicrobiota bacterium | reverse complement strand
CGGCGGTTTTCCCAGTCATCAAAGTCACCTTGATCTGAGTCCACAACGGCATATTGGCCCTGGTAGCGCCCAAGGATGCTGAATTTCTGCAGGATCGGGTTCTCCTTATTCGAATAGAGAACTGGCAAATCCCAGAGCGCATCGAGGACCGACGCAGAAGCCTCCTCTTCGATCGCTCCCTTTGGAGGTAGTGAACTGGGCGCTTCCTCTCCGGCGAAAGCGCCGATTCCTGTGAAGCTCATTGCCGCGAAGGGTGCGGCGAACAGATAGAGGGCATGTATTGGTTTCATGACGGGAGTTGTAGTGGTGAGTTGATGGGTAGTGATGATGATGGACTGGGGTTAATGCGGCAACTTGCGCAAGAGCGCAAAGAACTGGGAAAATGTGGCAAAATCGCCACATATGCACAGTGGACAAGTGTGACGACTTCGTCACATTTTTTATCTGACCACAAGCAAAGATTTGTGACAATTTCACCAACCTTCGCTGAAACCCGCCCGATGACGGGAAAATTGCGGGTTAAGTGACGGAAATGTCACACAAATCGATCACGCTTTCCTGAATCTGCAACTCTAGATTCGGGGCGAATTCCAAAAAACAACCATTAAATGAAGTATACAACAATCCTCACGGCGCTTTGCGCTCCTGCAATGGCGCTGTCCTTCACAAGCTGCGGCAAAAAGACCACCCCCACCAGCGGTAGTGCTATACAAATCAACGGCTCAGATACGATGCTCCAAGTGGGCATTGCCTGGGCGGACGCCTACAAAGCGGTAAATCCTGATGTGACCATAACAGTTAACGGGGAAGGATCTGGTACGGGTATTGCCGCTTTGATCAACGGAACCATCGAAATTTCCCAGTCAAGTCGTGCGTTGAAGCCCGAAGAAATCGAGAGCATCAAGGCTTCCCATGGAGGAGTTGCGCCAGTGGAGCACATCGTAGGTTATGACGGAATCGCCGTCTTCGTCCACAAGGACAACCCGGTGAAATCCCTTTCAATTCCTCAACTGAAGGAGATCTTTGGCGAGGGTGGATCGATTGACAACTGGAACCAGGTAGGAGGCCCAGACCTCAAGATGGAGATTGTTGGCAGAAACAATGCTTCCGGCACATACGTTTTCTTCCGGAACATCGTTTGTGGGAAGGGAGTGGAGTTCAAAAACGCGGTTTCGCCAATGTCGGGCTCCACGGCAGTGGTTGAATTCTGCACCACGACGCCAGCTGCAATCGGTTACAGTGGTATGGGATACGTAAATGCGAATGTAGGCTTGGTTGGTGTGAGCAAAGAAGACGGCGGAACCGCCTATGAGCCCAATGCGGAGAGTGTCGGTAGCGGCACCTTTCCAATTGCCCGTCCCCTTTACATTTTTACGGTGGGGGAACCGACTGGTGCCACCAAGGATTATCTGGACTGGATCAAAGGGCCTAGCGGGCAGAAGGTAGTGGAGGCGGAGAAATTTGTCGCCCTCCCGAAGTAGAGTGGGTGAAGTCTTGACAGTTCAGGCTTGACCCGAGAGGCTCAAACCATTGAAGTAAGCCTTCCAACTTCCCGATGGCTACAAAAAAGACATCTCTCCGAGGGCTCGGCGCCAAATTTCTCGATGGTGCCGAGCCCCTCATCCGTGCCCTCATCTACGCAAGCGGCTGGAGTTCGATCGTATTTGTCGCGGCGATCTTCTTCTTCATTTTTCGGGAGGCCTGGCCGATCCTCCCGAGGGTGAATTGGGGGGAGTTCTTCTTCACCAATGACTGGGTTCCCGTTCCTGCTGAAGGGAACAAGGCCTCCTATGGTGCGATGTCCATGATGTATGGAACGATCTCGGTAACCATTGTCAGCATGGTGATCGCGGTGCCTCTTGGCCTGGGGGCTGCGGTCTACATCTCTGAGTTCGCTACAGGGAAAGTCAAAGAGTCCTTCAAAGTTCTCATTGAGCTTCTCGCTGCGATTCCTTCCATCGTTTGGGGATTCATCGGGCTGGTAGTGCTCAATCCGATTATTCAAGACGTATTCGGTGTCGCTGTCGGCGTGAACTTGCTCAATGGCTCGATCGTCGTCGCCTTTATGGCGGTGCCGATGATCGTATCCATCTCTGAGGATGCCCTGAGGGCAGTCCCGGATACCTACCGGGAAGCCGCGCTGGCTTTGGGGGCAAGCAAATGGCAGATCGTCTATAAAGTGCTTTTCCCTGCTGCCAAGAATGGCCTGCTTGCAGCCTGTATGCTCGGAGTCGGTCGTGCTGTCGGGGAAACGATGGCGGTGCTTATGGCAACGGGCAATGGCATGGTGATCCCGGAGAATTTTGCAAATCCGGCCATCCTGCTCGACAAGGTACGCACACTTACCGCTACCATCGTATCAGAATTGCCGGACAGTGTTCACGGCGGAGACCACTACAGAATGCTTTTCGTCATTGGCATCGTGCTGCTGGTATTTAGTGTCGTCATCAATGTAACCTCAGACATCATCGTCAAGGGAGTGAAAGGAGACCAGAAGAATGCCTGAAGTTGCCAATACTACGCAACTGGCCCAATCGAGATTTGCCGCCGGACCGATCGAGCAGCGGAAGGTGCTCGTCGAGGGCATTGCCAAGAAGCTGATGCTTGTAGCTGCGCTCTGTCTCATCGTGCCGGTGTTGTCCATTATCACCTACATCTTTTTCAAGGCCGCTCCCGTCCTGGGGCTGGACTTCCTCTGGGGCGTGCCTGAAGGCGGTGGAACCGGTGGCGGAATCTGGCCGCCCCTGATTGGAACGTTTTTCCTGGTGCTGGTGTCGTTGTGCATCTGTGCGCCGATTGGGATTATGTCCGGGATCTACCTCAATGAATACGCGCCAGACAACTGGTTCACCCGGGTGATCAATATGGCAGTGACCAGTCTCGCGGGCGTTCCCTCGATTGTTCATGCGCTGTTCGGAGTTGGTGCATTCGTGCTCACGTTCGGGATGGGTGAGTCGCTGCTGGCAGCGTCATGCACGATCGCTGTCATGACGATTCCAGTGCTCATCACTTCGACCCGCGAGGCACTGTCTGCTGTGCCGATGGCATTCAGACAGGCGTGCTGGAATATGGGGGCTACGAAGTGGCAGACCATCCGGACTATCGTGCTCCCCAACTCCATCTCGGGAATTCTTACCGGAGTCATCCTCGAAGTGTCCCGTGCGGCCGGTGAAACGGCTCCCATCCTCTTCACCGGCGCTGCCGCATCCATCCCGTTCATGGCGGATTCGCTCGGAGACAAACTGATGCCCTACTACCTTGGCGATAAATTCATGGCGCTTTCCTATCACTTAAAGGTGGTAGCCGATAAGCTGAACGATGTGCCGGAAGCGATGAAATACGGAACAGCTGCCGTTCTCATTGGGTTGATTTTCATTCTAAACAGTTTCTCCATTGTGCTGCGCATGTATCTGCGTTCACGCAAGAAGTGGTAAGCCTGACCGATGACGACTACCCATATCAATTTTCTGGACCTCTCGGTCTACTACGGCTCACACAAAGCCGTCGATGAGGTCACCATGAAGATTCGGAAGAACGAGATCTTTGGAATCGTGGGACCGGCGAATTCCGGCAAAACGACTCTGCTTAAGACGATCAATCGAACGCTCGATCTGATCACGGGAACCCGCACAACTGGCGAAGTTTCCATTGACGGCACGAATGTCAGGAGCATACGCAACGTCAACCACCTGCGTCGTCGCATCGGGATGGTTTTCCCATTGCCAGTGGGCCTCCCACTGACGGTTTACGAAAACGTTGCCTACGCCCCTCGCCGCGCAGGGATTCACGATAAGGATACTCTTGACGAACTTGTGGAGCAGTGTCTGAAGCAGTCTGTGCTGTGGGATGAGGTGAAAGACCGACTGGACACGCTTGGCACAAAGCTTTCCGGTGGGCAGCAACAGCGCCTCACCCTTGCCCGGGCGCTCGCCCACCAGCCAGAGATCCTTTGCCTGGACGAGTTCTCGATCGCGATCGATCCCGTGACTACAATGAAGATCGAGGACATTCTGGTTCAGTTGAAGGAGCAGATGACGATCGTTCTGGTAACCAATCTTACGCAACAGGCACGCCGGCTCGCCAGCCATGTGGCATTTCTGAATGCTTCTCAACTGGTGGAGTGGGGCGAGACAGAAAAAATGTTCAACAACCCGGAAAAGGAGATCACCGGAAGGTACCTTAATGGAGATTTCGGTTAAAAATCGATGAGTGACACCGAAACCGACGAACTCAGCATCCGCACGCGTAATCTCAGCCTGTGGTATGGGAATTTTCAGGCGCTCTACGATGTCTCCGTGGACATTAAGCCTAACATCATCACCTCCCTGATCGGTCCATCGGGTTGCGGCAAGACGACGCTTCTCCGGTGTTTCAACCGCATCAACGAACGTTACGGCAACGTAACCACGAAAGGAGAAGTGCAGATTCTGGGGGAGAACATTTACACGGAAGCGGTAGCTCTTGCTGAACTGCGTAAGAGCGTGGGAATGGTCTTCCAGAGACCCAATCCGCTTCCGATCTCCATCGAGAAGAACATCCTCTTCGGTGTCAGGAGTCACAGCCGCCGTAGTGACCTCCCCGCTTCCCGAAGGGAGGAACTTATTGAATCTGCCCTGACCGAAGTTTCCCTATGGAACGAACTGAAGGACAACCTCAAGCGGAAGGCAACCACGCTCACCCTTGAACAACAGCAGAAACTCTGCATCGCCCGCCTGTTGCCGCTCAAACCGGACATCATCCTCATGGACGAGCCCTGTTCGGCGCTCGACGCGGACGGGATCGAGCGGATCGAAGAATTGATCTCTGACCTCAAGGACAGGTATACAATCGTCATTGTAACCCACAACATGGCGCAAGCGCGACGTGCAAGTGACGAGTGCATCTACATGTATCTCGGGGAGATCAAAGAACACGCCCCAACCATGGAGCTCTTCATGAACCCAAAAAATGAGCAGACGGCCATGTATATTGAGGGGCGCTACGGTTGATTAATTGAACACTTGCGCAACAGTAACAGTATGACAGATGGATCACATCATATCTTAAGGCAGTTCGAAGCTGACCTGCAGAAGCTCAGGGCAGATGTGCTCACCATGGGGAGCCGAGCACAGGAGAACCTTCGCAATGCAGTGAATGGCCTCATCAATCGCGATGTTGAGTTGTGTAACCGCGCCATCGTTGAGGACGAAGACGTCGATAAACTGGAGATCGAGATTGATCACGAGGGCATGATGATCATCGCGAAGTATAGCCCGGTTGCCAGAAACCTGCGCCGCGTGGTTTCGACAATGAAGGTGTCGCAAAATCTGGAGCGCCTTTCCGATCAGGCATCCAACATCGCCAAGAGGGGGCGCAAGATTGCTGGTAATGCGGAAATCCCTGAGACGGCTTCGCTGCAGCTCTTGTTTGATCTTGTTTCTGGTGCCGTCCGCGACTCGCTGGAAGCATTCACCAAGGGCGATGTGAAGCGTGCCCTTACTTTCGACGACCGTGACGAGGAAATCGATCGCATCTACAAGGAGTTGTCAAAGAAAATCACCAAACGTCTTGAGGAGGATTCTTCTCATACGAAAGATTATGTAGACCTGCTCTTCATCATTCGATTTCTGGAGCGCGTCGGTGACTATGCCGTGAACATTGCAGAGGATGCGGTCTATTCGGAATCCGCTGTCGACATCCGGCACGGGCGTGCTCATCCGGACGTCTCTTGAGATCACTCTTTTAGAGGGATTTGATCCTCGCGAGGCTGAACGCTGCGATTTCGTCCACCGCCGAGTCATCAATGGGACAACGTGCGGTGCGGAGTTCGGGTCGGCATTCACGCCGATGAAAGAACTGGCCGCCCTTGTAGATCCACGCCTCCGGCCGATACGGGCCCACCTTGCATGGATCTGACCACGTGTGAATGCCGAGCAGGCGCGACGTCGCCGCGGCGGCGATGTGCATTGGTCCGCTATCCACACTCACAACCCAGCCAGCCTGGCGCATCAGCCACACCAGTTGAGGGAGCGATGTGCGGTTCGTGAGATCAATGGTGTTGTAGGGCAGGCCGTTGATCGCTTCACCCATTCCAACGAGAATCACGGAAACTCCGGCGCAGGCATCGCAGAACCGAAAGATCTGCTCGCGAGTGAGCGATTTTCCATCGCCGCGCGAAAACGGATGCAGGACGATTGCCTGAGCAGGGGATGTGTGGCTCAGCCATTCGTCAGGAATGGGTGAGCCTGCGGGCAATTCCCAGCTCAGCTGCTGCGGATTTTCAATGCCAAGCGCACACACCATGCTCAGGTAGCGGTCAACTGCGTGCGCCTGTGGGTCGACCGTCACGACCTTGCTGTGAAAAAAACGTGCACCCTCTCTGGAGTCCGACAAACCGATGCGAACCGGAGCCTGGCTCCAGCGGCTGGCAAGTCCGCTGCGCAGCAGACCCTGGAAATCCAAGGTGACATCCGGCGGCGATCCCAGCAGCTCCCTGAATTCGCGGCGCCAGCTCAGAAACCGCCGTAGTCCGCCCATGCCACGGAATCGGCTGCGGGGAAATGGGATGGTTGCATTGAGCCATGGCAATTCTTCGATGAGGGGTGCCCATTCCGGATTCACCAGCCATCGGATTGTCAAATGCGGGCAGGCCTTGGCGATGAGGCTGGCGGCGGGGATCGTGTGCACCACGTCCCCAAGGGAGCTGGGCTTCACGATCAAAAGCGAAGTCGCTCTGAAAAGATCGACGTTCACAGATGAGTGGGCCTACTTGCCGTAATCCAGGCGGGCAGCCAGCGCTTCTGGCAGTCCGTCATTTCGAATTTTGCGCTGAGTCTCTGCCCGGTCGTAATCGAGGCGGCGGATCTCTACGGTCTTGTTGTCGTGGTCGTAGAGTGCGTAACTGGCCCGCGGGTCACCATCGCGCGGCTGGCCGACACTGCCGACGTTGATAAAATACTTCCGTCCGGGTGCAATGTCGACACGCATGGCATCTTCAAGGGTGACGCTGTCATCCTTTACATATATCCGCGGCGTATGCGTGTGGCCATAAAAGCAAACTTGCGTGTATTGGTAGCTGAAGCTCGCCATCGCATCGAACTTGTTCATCACGTAGTGCCAGTGCCCGGGAGAATCCAGCGTCGCATGGACAATCGTAAAGTCTTTGACCTGCCGAACCATTCGCAGGTCGCGCAGCCATTGCTTGTCTTCCTCAGTCAAATGATCACGCGTCCATTCCAGTGCCGCCTGCGCCAGCGGATTCAGCCCGATGATCTCAGTGGATAGCGATGCTTCCTCATCGTGGTTGCCTTTCACCACCGGGCAATCGAGCCCCTGCACACGTGAAATACACTCATGAGGGTTCGCATTGTAACCGACAATGTCGCCAATACACGCGTAATGGTCGGCTCCTTGCTCTAACGCATCTGCCAGCACCGTTTCCAGTGCTTCCAGATTGGCGTGAATATCTCCGAAAATGGCAAACTTCATCCTATACTATGACGGATGAGTCTGGCGGAAAGGTCACGATTTGCAAGCATCTTGACTCACAGTTTTTCTTGCCCCGAACGCAATCAAAAAAAGCATGTTTTACTTCATTTTGATCTGTGCTTCGCTCAGCGCCTGACGATGCGGTAGAAAAGCACCGGGGCGTTGCGGCGCGCAATTTCGAGATCGGTGAACGAGTTGGTGGGGGCAGTGGCCGCGACTGGTTGAAAGAGAACGGTCTGCCAGGATTCGGCCCGCTCGGGAGTGGCTGAATATTCCACGTCGTAAAGTTCACCCTCTTCGCTATTCCACTCGAGGATGACGGTTGTTGCAGTTCTTGTAATCGAAGTAATCGCAAAAGGCGCTGGCACCGCTCCACCAGTCTCAAGGGTAAATGGCGGTGAAAAAGCGAAGTTCTGGATGCCGACGCTGCGGGCGGTCCGTAGACCGTAGATCGGAGCTTCCCTGTCTGCTCTCGGGCAGAGGCGCACTGCGACGGATGAATCGATAGCGGCGAAATTCCACGATCCACTTCGCATGACGCGATCACCATTGAAAGCCTGGGGCAGGCCTCGGGTATCTGGCAGCGTTGCACCAGGATCTTCGAACGACGTATCAGAATACCAGTCCCAGCACCATTCCCAGACGTTTCCAGCCATGTCGTACAGGCCGTAGCCATTCGCTCTGTCAGGGCCGGCGGGGAGTTGGTTGCCGTTGTAGTATCCCACTGGTGTGGTTGCATTCTCAGCGCCTTCAAAGGCATCGCCACTACCCAGGAAATTGCAGTCGGAACCAGTGGCTTCATCGCCCCAGGGAAACCGCTTTCCGTCCAGGCCGCCACGTGCCGCTTTCTCCCATTCAGATTCCGTAGGCAATCGGTAGCCATTGGCATCCCAATTCACATTCGATGCTAAAAGTTCCAGCTTGCCGGTTCGATAGACTGCTTCAGTCGTGCGGTTGCGATCGATAAAGTATGCGGGATCCAGCCCTGACTTCTCCGAGCGGGCGTTGCACCACTTCACGGCATCATACCAGCCGTCCACCGGAAGCGAGCCTGGTTGGTGTCCAGAACAGAAATGGTGCTTTCAAGCGTAGGCAGTGAGCCGTGAAGCCGTGTGATTGAGCCTCGAAAGTGAGACAATGGGGAAGCCATCGTGCTAGGGCGTGTTTTCAATAGTTTGTACTTGTACTTATGGAAATTCGTGCAGGTGTAGGCGAATGACTC
>JAQCER010000085.1 GCA_027618625.1 Verrucomicrobiota bacterium | reverse complement strand
CGCTCCTGTTTCTTGATGAACTCGGAAAGCTTGGTGCCGATTGGCAGGGTGTGCTTTACGGCTTCGTTTTCTTCGTCGCTGATCTCGACTTTCTGGGTGATCTTCGGTGGAAGATCGACCGGGCGGATGCGGTTGTCTTCGGCAAATGCGCAGGCGCGTTCGATCGTGTTCTGAAGCTCAGCAACGTTTCCGGGCCAGCCGTAGCTGTCGAGGAGTTTCATCGCATACTTGTCGATTTCCTTGACGGTGGTGCCGCTCATCTTGGCGTGACCGTTCAGGAAGTGGTCGGCAAGCGGGGCGATGTCTTCCCGGCGACTGCGAAGCGGCGGGATGTCAATCGGGATGATCGAAATGCGGTAGTAAAGGTCTTCGCGGAAGGATCCCTTGGCGATGTGATCTTCCAGTTTTTCCGTGCAGGTGGCAATGAAGCGGAAGTCCATGGCTTCTGGAAGCTGACCGGCCATGCGGCGTTTGGTCACATCTTCGAGGAAGGAATCGAGCTGCGACTGCAAACGTACGGGGAGCATGTCGATTTCTTCGAGGACGATGGTGCCCCCATGGGCACGGTTGAAAATCGTGTTGGTCGATCCGGTGCCGAAGAGTTCCTGCTCAAGTAATTCCTCAGGCAGTGATGAACAGGGCAGGACTTTGAAAGGCGCATCTACGCGCAGGCTGGCGTTGTGAATCGCCCGGGCAACCATCTGCTTTCCGGCGCCAAACTCTCCCTGCAGGAGGATTGGGCTGTCATTGTCCGCGACTTTTTTTACCAGCTCAAGGATGCGCAGCATGGGGCTGCTTTGCCCGATGAGTTTGGTTTCGGTGGTCAGGCTAACCTCTTCGAATGCTCTGCGAGATTGTGCTGGGGTGGATGTGGATACTCCCACCGACTCGATGGCGCGATTGACGGTTCGCTGCAAGTCATCCAATTCGAATGGCTTGGTCAGGTAATCAAAGGCCCCAAGTTTCATCGCTTCTACTGCAGTCTCCACACTACCGTAGCCAGTTACCATGATCACTGCCATTCCAGGATGTTCCTGCTGGCAACGTTCGATGATCTGGAGCCCGTTCATATCGCCAATCCGAAGATCCACGATCAATAGTTCAGGCTGACGCTTCGCGATCGCCTCCATTCCATCTTTACCAGTTTGGAATGAGGAGACCTCGTGGCCCAGTCTGCGGCATAGCTGCGACATCAAGTCGAGAATAGCCGCTTCGTCGTCAATAATTACAATTTTCGCCATAGCTCTAGTTTGGAAGTTCTTTCACATTCTTGCGATCTAAACAATAAAGAAATGCAAGTATTTAGGAAATGTGAAAGAAAAATCTCTCTTTTTTATCAGAACACCCTCTTAAATTACAATGATTATGGAAATTGTAGGATGGATTCGCAAGGATGCAATCCGAGAGCTGTGAAAAATGAGTAAAATCGAGGTATGGGGCGGGTGCGCCCCGTTTTGCCTACCGTTTGAAGTGCTCAAGTCTGAGTCGTTCTGCCTTTTGTGCGAACTCCTTGGCGCGGGGGCCTTGTGGGGTGCCTTGAGAATCTGCCAGTCTGGTAGCGATCGCGATCGCTGCGTCCCAGTTTTTTTCTGCTTTGAGAAGGTCAAAGAGTTGGGAGCCTGCTCGGTAGAACCAGGTATAGTCCGGGATGGGAGCGGCGACGGTGTCGAATACTTTAAAGTAGGCTTCTTTGGCGCTTTGGGTATTGCCGGAGTGTTCGTAGCATTTCGCCAGCCGAGACAGTGCCTGATTGCGCCAACTCGGGGAGTCTTCGGGGCCACCTGCCGCTTCGAGGAAAATCTTTTCTGCTTCGGGAAGTTTGGATGAGTCTTTGTTGCTCTGGCTGAAGAGTGTTTCGCCGAGCGAGCAGAGGATCGCTTTTCGTTCTTCGCCGGCTACTTTTTCGTTGTCTAACAGTGAGCGGAGAATCCCGGCAGCATCGTCGTACTCAAGTTGCCGCCGTTTCACCAGAGCTTGCTGGTAGCGTGCGGAGATGCTCAGTGGTCCGCCCTTCGCGACCACGCGATTCCAAAGGACGAAAGCACGCGCTGGACCTTCGATGGGATCCAGCCGCATGTTTGCTTTGCCGGCGAAGTAGAGGGCTGGTTCCGCCAGGTCTGAATCTGGAGACTCTTTCTCGAGGCTTTCAAACATGCTGATCGCCAGCGGATAATTTTCGGTTCTGTAATAGTGCTCACCTAGCTTCATCTGCACGTCGTCTCGCCAGGGGGATTCTGTGGGCCAGTCTTTCAGGAATCGATTACCGAGCGCTACCATTTTTGTGGTTTCGTCGCTGCGCTGACTGATCTCCAGCCAGAATCGGGTGTAGTCGAGTTGCTGTTTTTGATAGTCGGTCAGGTCTGGTTGGCTTTGGGCGAGTTCGAGGTGGCGCAAGGCGGTGCGAACGCCTGGCTCGAGCTTGCGTATAGCAATTTCCGCAAGTGCGAGATGGGCGGCAAAGGCACGCGGGTGATTCGGGCTGAATTCAATGAATGTTTCGAGTGCTGCCTGAGCGTCGCGAAAATGTTGATTGGCTGCCAGGTACAATCCTCGTTCGATCAACAGGTTACCTTTCAGTCCTGGATTCTGATCGAGTGCGCTGAGGTACCCGGAGAGGTTTTCTTGGGCATCGGCCCGAAGGGCGGAAATGGCTGCATCGTAATGGGCGACTGCGGCTGTCTGCAGGTCGGTGCCGTTGGTGGCTTTGCGAAAGGCTGCTTCCGCTCGGCGAAAATTATCGCTCGCCGACGCAATGTCCCCGACATTCATTGAGCCATCGACCGCGTTGGCGATTGAGTAATAGGCCTTGGCTTCGAGATAGTCCACCAACTCGCGGGCGTTATCTGGAATGGCGTAGTTCTTCAGTTGGGTAATGGTCTCCAGGGCGATGTTTTGCGCGTCTTTGCGCGGGGATCTGGCCAGCAAGACAGTCTGGCGCAGCAGTGCCTGGGGAATCAGAGGATGCTCCGGTTGCTCGACGATAAAGGCAGCATACTGGGCGAGGGCGTTGCTGTCTCTACCGGAGGTTTCTTCTGCGACGATCGCGTAGTATCTGGCGATGGACGCTTTGATCGTGTCGTCTTCTTTGCTCCACTGCTGCAGCCGGGAGGCTACTGTTGGTAATGACAGCAGTTGGAGAGTTTCGAGCGCCGTGAATGCTTCGAGCAGCAATGGGTCATCAGCCAAACGGTCGATCGTTGCGATCAGTTGCAGGATGGCGTTTTCTGGTTGTCCGCTTTTCGCCAGGGCGATTGCCAATCCGATTTCACTGGAGGTAACCAAGTCTGCCGGGAGCCGATCCCTGAGCTTGAGGACGTCCTTGAAGGCGCGCGCAGCTTTTTGGGAGACCTGCTCCTGCAGTGCTGCCAGGCCGACGATATAGCGTAACTGGGATTGGTAGGGTTCCTTGATTGAGCCGTCAAAAATCGATTCAATTTCCTGGGTGCGCCCCATTTTTAGCAGGGTCTCTGCCATCGCCACACGCGCTCTTGCAGAGGCATCGTCATCTTTTGATTTCGTTACCGCAGACAGTTCTTCCACTGCCTCGGGAAGGCGATCCAGCTCGACGAGGACGCGGGCACGGGCGAAGTGACAGGCGTCTTTGTGCTCTGGCGGTGGATCCAGCAGTAGCTCACCCAATAATTTCTCCGCCGCTGTGAACTCACCGAGTTGTACCATTGCCTGTGCACGCCAGAACTGCGATTCCGGTGAGGCCTTCAGCTGTTTCAGGGTTTTTGAAGCCGCGATCGGTTGATTTGCCCGGACGTGGGCGATGACGATTTGGAGCGTGATCCATTGTACATCGTCAAGGGTGAAATTGACCGATTCCGGGCAGGTCAGGAGCGTGGAAAATCGCCCGGCTGCGACGTCATAGAGTGCACTGTCCATTGCTGCTACGGCCCCTGGGTAACCGGGGGCTTCCAGGAGTCCCACCGATGGCGCTGCGGATGCGGACTGGAAACAGAGCAGTGTGGCGACAACTACCGATGGCAGCTGGACGGCTGTGCGCGTTAAAATGCTGGCGTAGCGGGTGGACACAATGCCGGTACGATGCCCCGGCTTTTCTCCGTGGTCAAGGGAGCAGGTGATCTGGTGGTTTGTAGCGGCTGGCTTGGCGTCGGAATCTCAATAGTCGAGAATGGCGTGTAGCGGCACCGATGGTGGAAGATTGTCGCGGCCTTTCAGAAAAGTGAGTTCGATTAGGAAAGCGAAGCCAATAAGGTTGCCCCTCACGTGGCCGATCAGTTCAGCTGCCGCTGCCGCTGTTCCCCCCGTAGCCAGCAGGTCATCGACGAGCAGTACGTTCTCTCCCTTTGCGATGGCGTCCTGGTGCACCTGGACGACTTCTTCGCCGTATTCCAGCGCGTAGGCTCTTTCAAACGTCTTGTATGGGAGCTTGCCTTTTTTGCGGATCGGCACAAAGCCGGCCTTCAATCGATCGGCGACGGCTGCGCCAAAGATAAATCCTCTCGCATCGATCCCCACGACCTTGTCGATCTGCCTGTCGCCAGCCGTTTCGATGAGCGCGGAAATGGCGATGTCCCACAGTTCGGGATCCGCGAGCACTGGCGTAATATCCTTAAACAGAATGCCTGGTTTTGGGAAATCTGGCACGTCACGGATTCCTGCTCTAAGGCGGGCGATGCTTTCGGGTGTCATAGGTGTCGAAGGAGAATAGCGAGTAGATATTAATGGCGAACTATCGGGGGCAAGGGAGCTCGTGCAGTGGTTTCGTCGATTGGTGACAGCTGGACGGAGCAGATGATGGCTGTCGCACCGGGGCGCATGACGATCGAGTGAGCCGCCAATGATGCCTGCGCGATAATTCATTCCACGCAGCCCCATACCTTTTCCCACTTTGAAATCCGTAGCGAATCCGGAGCCGTTATCCTCAATTTTAAGTTCCAGTCGCCGAGCTACATTGCGTATGCTGATGTTGATCTCCGTGGCCTTGCCGTGTTTGATCGCGTTGGCGACTGCCTCCTGTGCGATGCGGTACAGGTGGATCGATGCGTCTTCGTGGGTGACGATGATCTTCGCGTCTGACTCAAATATGCAGTTGAGACCTGTTCGCTTGCTGATGCTGCCAGCGAGATCCCGCAGCGCGGCCTCCAGCCCTTTGCTCTGGAGGACGACTGGCGACAGTCCTCGGGCGAGGTCTCGCGTCTGAGTGATGGCGCTGCGGATCAAGTCCTTGATATCGCGGACCGCACCTGCCGCTTCCAGTTGTGATTCGGTAAGTTTCTGTTCCAGCGCCTGGCTCATAAACTCGATGCCAGCGAGGTGTTGTCCAAGTCCATCGTGGAGATCCTGGCCGAACCGCGCCTGTTCATGCTCGGCGATGTCGAGCACTTCCTTCTCAAGGCGTTTGGCCTCGGTGGTGTCGACGCCAGATTGAATGATGTATGCGACCTTGCCATTTTCGCCTTGCAGCACCGTGTTGGACCACGAAATCACGCGCCGGGAGCCATCTTTCGCAATCAGCGTGCTCTCGGTTTGGCTGGGCTTGTCGCCAGAAGCCAGTCTGTTAAAAACGCCTTTCACATTCTTGAGTTCTTCCGGGGGCACAAAAATATCCCACGCCCGCATTGTCAGCACTTCTTTCGATTGGTAGCCGGTCAAAGATTCCGCAGCTGGATTGAAGCGCACGATGCGTCCATCGCGATCGAGAACCATGAAGATCACACCAATGCCATTCAGGACGGCCTGCGTAAACTCGTTCTCGCGGCGCAGCGCGTGCTCCATCTCCTTCTGCTCGGAGATATCGCGCATCGATGTCGAGTAACAGGCCTCTCCACCGATCCTCGGCAGCACGCTGATGTTCTGGGAGACCGCGATTTCCTCACCAGTTCTGGTGAGGAGCAAGGAGTCACCCGTCCAGCTTCCTTTCGCGTCCACTTCGGGTAGCGCTTCCTTCAATAGCCGCTCCATCGCAGCCTTGGGAATGATGTCATCCAGGTGGAGAAGCGCCAGGTCTGCCTCGTTCAGGTCTCCCAGCATCGATCGCCCGGCACGGTTCACGTATTGAAACCGGCGCGTATTCTTTTTGATGACCCCCATGAAGTCAGACGTTGCTTCCAGGATGCCGGACAGCTGGAGTTGCGCACCTTCGATGCGCCGCCGCTCGATCACGCCGGTGATGATCGTTCCAACAATGCGGCACAGGGCGACACAGCTGTCGCCCCAAACGATCTCGCGCTGCCGGGACATGAAACAAAAGAAGCCAGTTGGATCGCCCAGTGCAGTTACGGGGACGAATAGAAGCGACTGCACGCCCAGGCGCTGGAACATGAGGTATTCGTTCGGAGCATCGTGTTTGAGGGTATCGATGGAATCCACCACGACTGCCGACAGCCGTTTCAGCTGTCGCGCAATCCACGGAAAGTAGACCAGCATTTCCGTGTCGTTGACGTGGGTGAATTCTCTCGGCGTGTGCTCAATGTTCCAGCCGTGGGTGTGTTCCATCAGCCGCTCGTCGTGATAAATGCGGTAAAGGTGGGCTGAGTCAGCGAGCATGGCGGCACCCATTTCACCCAAAGTATCCTCGATAGCCTGATCGATGCCATCGCGATCCACCGTGGCGAAGCGCGCGGAAATCACCGCCAGCAGCGAGTCGGTATCAAGAATGGGGGCGTCAGTCGCCATAGTATTGGGGAAACTTTACTCGCCGATGATCTTGTAAAGGTGGCCCGTCGTGCGCAGGAACAGTCCATCTGTGGCGGCGGCGGGTGAGGCGAACATGCCTTCTTCGAGTTCATTGGTGCTGAGAAGCTTGTATTCGGCCTTCGCCGCTACCACGTAAGTCGCGCCTTGCTCGTTGCAAAAATAGAGGCGTCCCTTGTGATGGACGGGCGAACCTGAAAACGATCCGTTGACCCGTTCGCTCCACACTTCCTCGCCGTTTTCCGTTTTCAGGCAGGTGATCACGCCATTGTCAGCAACCATGAACAGATAGTCGCCAACGATGATCGAGGAAGAGCGTTGCGGGACACGCTTCGTTGCCTCCCATCTGGCGGTGCCCGTCAGATCACCCCGGCTTTGCGCGATGACGGGGACTGCCAGTAACGTTGCTTTGCCATAGCCGGTGTTGATGATGACATTGCCGTTCGAAAACAAAGGACTCGCGGCGTTCGAAAATCCGTTGTAGGTCACCTTCCACAATTCCTTGCCGGTGTCGGCCTCGTAGCCATAGGTTGCTTTCGCACCGGTGCTGATGAAGACGGCTTTGGTTCCTAACATTACTGCAATAGGCGTCGTATACGCTTTCCGCAGATCGCCCTCGGCAATGGGCTTGCCATCGGGGCCGATGTCTCCCCACTCTGTGGTGCGATCAGTCTTCCACACTGTCTTGCCAGTCTCTTTATCAAGTGCGGCAAGGTACTGGACGTCGACGCCATCCATCGAGAGGATTAGCAAGTCCTTGTGGAGAATCACCGATGATCCAGGCCCCCGGTAGTGACGACAGGGAAGATCCCGCCGTTCCCAGATCAACTCTGCCGTCCCGGTGTCGAGGCAGGCCGTGCCATAGCTGCCGAAGTGGATGTAGACGCGACCATCTTCAATGGCAGGGGAAGGCGAGCCATAGCCATTGACATCATTGCCTAGCGGCTCGGGTTCTGCATTTCGAAACAGGATACGATTGTGAAGGATTGCACCGGATTTTGCATCGACGCAGACAACCGACATCTCCTTGCCGTCTTCGGAGGCATTCGACATCCAGACTCTGCCATTCCGAATCACTGGGGTCGACCAGGCCTTTCCGGGCACCGGTGTCTTCCATGCGATTCCGGAGGATTCACTCCATTTGAGCGGGAGATTCCAGGCTTCCGGCACATGCCCATCTTGCGAAGGACCTCGGAATTCGGGCCAATCGGCGTTGGACGACGTAGTGGCCACAACAAAGGTGAGGAAGAAGAATAATCGATTCACGATGGGCACTCTACCATGTAACCCGCCAGCCCTTAACAAAAAAGAGCCCGGTATCCTTGAAAATCCTATCGGGACAAGCGAAAGATTTAACGCTTGCGGACGCTAGAGTGCCCGGCCCGTCGCTCCTCAGTCGCTCGGCCTGAAATTTCGACATTTAGGGGTGCCAATTCTCTCGTGAAATGAGATTCAGATTTTTGATTGCTCACCGGTGCCAGCCCTGATACAGTTCCCATGGTAAATTACAAATATCAACCGATCGCCAGAGCCAAAGAGAACATTCTGCCGATTTATTACCCAACAAACAACCCCACCTTCGAATGAGTTCAGACAGCAAACACAACAAAGTCCTATTCTGGGGCTGCTTTATCGCCCTCATCACGACTGCTTTCGGGTTCATCACGCGAATGTTTTTGCTTGATGACCCTACCATCACTAAAGATTTGCTAGGGTTAGACGATGCTGAGGTTGGGATCTACAAAGGCATTCAGATTTGGCCTTTTGCGATCAGTATTATCCTCTTCAGTCTGATTATCGACAGGGTTGGCTACAAGTTTTCGATGATTTTCGCAGCGGTTTGTCAGATCATTTGGGCTGGGATGGGCATCGTTGGGCTGTCAGTCGCCGGCGAGAACCCTGACTTGGCAAAAAAAATGATCTATTGGGGAGGACTGATCCTCGCTCTTGGAAACGGTACCGTGGAAGCCTTTATCAATCCGGTCGTCGCCACTATGTTCGACAAGGAGAAAACCAAGTGGCTAAATATTCTTCATGCTGGTTGGCCAGCTGGCTTG
>JAQCER010000084.1 GCA_027618625.1 Verrucomicrobiota bacterium | reverse complement strand
AGCTCTATCGGCGCAGCCTCTACTCGCGCATTCGCAAGACCGTGGCGCCGCCCAGCATGTTGCTCTTCGATATGCCCAGCCGCGAGATGTGCACGGTGAAGCGAACGCAGACCAACACGCCTCTGCAAGCCCTCGCGCTGATGAACGAAGTGACCTACGTGGAAGCCGCGACGAAATTCGCGGAGCGCATGATGGCGGAAGGTGGATCGGCGCAGGAGGGCATCGCTTGGGGATTCCGCTACGCGACCTCGCGTGCGGCCACGCCGAAGGAACTGGTGGTGCTGGTGGACGGTTTCGAGCGGAGGCTGGCCCGTTACCGGAACGATCCAGAGGGGGCAGAAAAGTTGCTCCGCCATGGGGATTCGAAAGTGGCGGACGCTGCTGACGAACCGGAACTGGCGGCGCTCACCACGGTGGCCAACGTGATTCTGAACCTCGACGAGCTGATCAACAAATGACGGGAAAGGAACACGACGAAGTCACGCGCCTGCAGGACGCCCTCAACCGGCGGGCCTTTCTGAAATCCTCGGCGCATGGTTTCGGTGCTGCCGCGCTCGCTTCTCTGCTCGGTGCGGAGCAGGCCAGTGCGCGACCGTTGTTTGCCCAGCCGCAGCATCCGGCCCGGGCCAAGCGCGTGATTTATCTTTTCCAGTCGGGCGGGCCGTCGCAGATGGACCTTTTCGATCCGAAACCGCAGATCGAAAAGGAACGCGGGAAGGAACTTCCGGCGTCTGTGCGCGGGCAGCAGCGGATCACCACGATGACGTCAAAGCAGAGTTCGCTGCCGGTCTTGCCGAGCCCGTACAAGTTCGCCAGACATGGGCAGTGCGGAATGGAGTTGAGCGAGCTGCTGCCCCACTGGGGCGCGATCGCCGATGACCTGTGCCTCATTCGCTCGATGCATACCGAGGCGATCAACCACGATCCGGCCATCACCTTTTTCCAGACCGGTTCCCAACTGGCTGGACGCCCCAGTATCGGATCGTGGGTGTCCTACGGCTTGGGGGCGGTGAACAGTAA
Source organism: Verrucomicrobiota bacterium (assembly GCA_027618625.1). GTDB lineage: Bacteria > Verrucomicrobiota > Verrucomicrobiia > Verrucomicrobiales > DEV007 > JAGROY01. Next base: position 7,769 of record JAQCER010000084.1, on the reverse strand, counting down.
CCTGCCCGCCTACCTGGTGCTCACCTCGCGGCCGAGCGTCGGTGCAGATCAGCCGCTCTACAGTCGCCTCTGGGGCTCCGGCTTTTTGCCCACCGAGCATTCGGGAGTGAAGCTGCGCAACACGGGTGACCTTGTTTACTTCCTGGACAACCCGGCGGGCATCGACCGCGCGATGAGAAGGGACATCCTCGACGATGTGGCGAGGCTGAACCAGCAGCAGCATGCCGTGGTAGGCGATCCGGAGATCACCTCCCGCATCGCGCAGTACGAGATGGCCTTTCGCATGCAGGCGAGCGTGCCCGAGCTGGCGGACATTTCCGGCGAACCCGAGAGCGTGCTCAAGCTCTACGGGCCCGAGGTCACCAAGCCGGGCAGCTACGCCAGAAACTGCCTGATCGCGCGGCGCATGGCAGAGCGCGATGTCCGTTTCATCCAACTCTTCCACATGGGCTGGGACCAGCACGCCAAGCTCACCGAGGGCCTTCCCCGCGCGTGCCACGATACCGAGCAACCGACCGCCGGTCTCATCCAGGATCTCACGCAGCGCGGGATGCTGGAGGACACCCTTGTCGTCTGGGGCGGGGAGTTTGGCCGGACCATCTACGCGCAGGACCCCGGCGACAAAGCGGGGCGCGACCACCATCCCCGGTGCTTCACGCAAATGCTGGCCGGCGCCGGAGTGAAGCGCGGCCTCGTGTACGGTGCGACCGATGACTACTGCTACAACATCACCGCCGACCCGGTCCACGTTCACGATCTTAATGCGACCATTCTACATCTTATGGGGATCGATCATAAGAAGCTCACCTACAAGTTCCAGGGCCGCGACTACCGGCTGACCGACGTGCACGGAGAACTGGTGAGGGGTGTCCTCGGCTAGCTTCGGGTAGCTCCCGTCATCGGTGGTGAGTTGAGCGATGGAAGCTTCGATCAGGGCCTTGAGTTCCTTCATGCGGTGTGCCCGTTGTCATGGGTAGCGGCTCATGCGACTGGTAATAAGTTCCTCGGGCTCCGCCTTCCGTCTTGCGTTGCCCGTCTTGCGTTGCCCGCCGGCCCGCCACGAATGAGTAGCTCTTCGTGACTTTGTCATGGTAGAATCGTCAATAACCGAAGTTGCGACGGCCACGCCGATATTTGCAGAAGTCCACCATCAGAGCGTTTTTCCAAATGGACCAACACCATCCCGACATTAGCCGCCGACACTTTCTGAAAACAGCAGGCATGGCCATCGCCCTTCCCATGCTGGAGTCGACACGTCCGGCGGTGGCGGGTGGATCCAATGCGTCCAGCGCTTCGACGGCGAAGCGCCTGGTCTGCACCGGCGCTTATCTCGGCTATCACCGCGAGGCGATTTATCCGCAACAGACCGGGTTCGGCTACGAAATCCCGCCCACCCTCGAAGCACTCCAGCGCCACCGAAACGACTTCACTATTTTCTCGGGTTTCGACCATCGTCCCCCGAAGGCGGACGGTCATGACACGTGGCAGACTTTTCTCACCGGAGAGACCAGGGACTCCATTTCGCTCGATCAACTGGTGGCCGCCAAAATCGGCTCCACCACGCGCTATCAATCGCTGCAGCTCAGCGCGGGCAAGGCGAAGTTCCCCATGAACCGCGACGAGAAGGGAAAGCCCCTGCCCATGATCTCGCGGCCCAGCGTGCTGTATCGCAAGCTCTTCGCCATCCCGGAAGACCAGGAGCGGATGGATTACATTCTCAAGAGCGGCGGCAGTGCACTGGATATGGTCCTCGAAGACGCTAAGCGGCTGAGCCGGAACGTCAGCGAGGCCGACCGCAGGAAACTCGACGAGTACTTCGATGCGCTGCGGGAGGTAGAGCGCCGGGTGCAAAAGCGCATGCATCCCGCTGGCCAGACGATGCCGAAGGTCGACCTCTCGCCGCCGAGCTATGACCCGATCGGCCCCAGTCTCATGATTGAGGCCGAGAAAATGATGTACGATCTCATGGCTCTCGCGCTTGAGGCGGATTGCTCGCGTGTCATGACGCTGTTCCTCGGCGGAGAGGGACAGGTATTTACGATTGAAGGCGAAACGCTCAAGGCGGGCTACCACGCGCTTTCCCATCACGGCAACGATCCCGAAAAGATCGCAGAACTCGTCAAGGTGGACCGCGAGCACATGCGCTGTCTGGCCGAATTCCTCGACCAACTAAAGAGCAAAACCGATGCGGACGGGCGCCCGCTGTTGGAGACGACGCTCGTGCTTTCCGGGACGGGAATCGGGGACGCCAACGCCCACGCGAACAACGACCTGCCGACCGTCGTGATCGGCGGTGGGCTGAAGCACGGGCAGCATGTCAAGGCGGGCGGGAACCAGTTGCTCGGCGATCTCTATGTCACCCTGCTGCAAAAGCTCGGGATCGAGGCAAACCGGTTTTCGAATGCGACACAGAATTTGAACCAAGTGTTGTTGTGACATTTCGCGCCCGGGGAACGATCGACCGTATATTTTCCCAGATGAGTTTTCGTCGCGCTGGCATCACATGGGCGCTTTTCTCCCTCGCCGCACCGCTTGCAGCCGCTCCCCTGCCTTTCTTTGAGAACTACTGCATCGAGTGCCACGATGCGGATTCCGCCAAGGGCGGCTTCGATCTCGAAGCCTTGAAAGGCGCGGACTGGGGCGTCGAGAAGAATTCCGACCAATGGGAGCGGGTTCTGAAGCGGGTCCGGGATGGCGAAATGCCTCCCGCGAAGGAGGAAAACCAACCCAGCGCTGAGGAGCGCACGGCGGCGACGGCGGAACTGCATCGAAGCCTGATGGAGAAAGCGACGGCCGGCGGGGGAATGCTCCAGCGGCTCAGCCGCAACGAATACAGGGAATCGATCGTGTCCCTGCTCGGTATCGACTTTGAGTTACCAGACGAGTTTCCGCCGGACACGGTGGCTCATGGATTCGACAATTCCGCGTCCGGCCTGGTGCTGTCACCGACCCTGATGGAGGCCTACTTCGATGCGGCCACGCTGGCGGCGGACGGTCTCTTTCCTCCCGCCAGCCGGCCCGTTGAACCGGCCCGCGTTGTGGTCGCACCCGGGGACTTTACCTTCGCCGAAACCGCCGGCCGTGTCGTCGGCGATGCCATCCGGATGGTGGTCCGCACGCCGCAGATCGCCGACTCCTGCATTTGGCCCGCCAAATTCGAAACTCGCATCCCGGGAAAATACAAGCTGCGCATCAACGCCTCCCGCTTCGTACGCGGCCTGCTGGCGAATTCGTCCTTCGATGAGCCAATGAAGTGCCGGGTTTATGCCCAGCCGGTCGATCAAGAAGAAGGCCAGTCCATCGCGAAGATGCGCAAGCTGACGGAGTTCACGGTGGCGTCGGACGATCCCGAAACGTTCAAGATGGAGGTCGAACTGCACCGCACCGAGGCCCCCGTCCTCTACTTTGCCAACGCCCTCATCTCGCGTCCGACCGACCGTCCACCGGACGACCACCTCAAGACTCCCACCATCGAAACCGTGATCCGCGAGATGCTCACCCGCGACAAGCGCCTCTTTGCAGTTTGGAAGGACGCTAAAATCGACGGGGGTCTGCAACGGGGATCGGCTTGGACCAACCTGAAGAAACTCCGCGATGCGCCCGATCTGAACGTGGAGGCCGTCAACCATTCGAAGGAGGAGATCGAGACGGTGGTGCAAAGGATGGTAAAGGAAATCGGGTTCGTCGATCCGGTCCTCATCTTTCAGTTTTATGAGGAAGGAGCGGCCCTCCAGATCCACTCGATGGAGATCATTGGCCCCTTCGAAGTAACGGAGAGCAAGCAGGAGAAGAAACGCCGCGAGGAACTCGTGCCCCGCTTCATGGCAGCCGCTCCAACCGGGGCGGCACCGGAAGAGAAAGTGCGCCCCATCCTGAAGTCCTTCCTGAGTAAGGCGTTTCGCCGCCCCGCCACCGACGCGGATCTTGATCGCTTCAGCACCATGGTCATGGATCAGATGAAGTCCGGACACAGCCTGGAGGAGGGCCTGCATCTGGCGATCCGCACGGCTCTGATTTCTCCCCGCTTTCTATACCGTGGGCATCACGCTGGCAGGCTTGACGACTGGGACCTCGCATCCCGCCTGGCCTACTTCCTCACCGGGGCTCCGCCCGATGACCAACTGAACGCCGCCGCCGCCGCTGGAAAACTGTCTGATCACGCACAGCTCACCGCGGAAGCGAATCGCCTGATGGACTCCGAAGCAATCGACCGTTTCGTCACCAGCTTCACCGGTCAGTGGCTGGGCGTGCGCTCGCTGGAAGACATCACGCCCGATCCTCGCCTGATCGTCTGGCAGAATGGCCACCGGAAAGGAATGGTCGGCGAGGCCGAGCGCTTCTTTAACGAGATCCTGAGAACGAATCGGACGCTCGAGACCTTCATCAAACCTGACTTCACCTGGGGAAATGAGCGGCTCCTCAACGAGATCTACGGACAGAAAGTAGCGATTCCCAACTGGGGTTTTGCGCGCATCGAAGTGCCGGATGGGGCGCAGTTCGGCGGGCTCCTCGGGCAAGCCGGCGTCCTGATGGCGACATCCAACGGCAACCAGACGCAGCCCGTGGTGCGAGGTGTGTGGGTGCTGCACAACATACTGGGCGATCCACCGCCTCCTCCTCCCCCTGGTATTCCTGCCATCGATCCGGACACCCGCGGCACGAAAACAGTGCGCGAATTGCTGGCCGCCCACACCCGCGATGCCAAGTGCGCCTCCTGTCACCGCAAGATCGACCCCATCGGCATGGCGCTCGAGAACTACGATCCCCTCGGCCGCTGGCGCACTCACTATCCGGAGTGGACACAGGACGAGAAAGGCCAGCCCGTCCGCACGGACGGAGCGCTCATCGACCCGCAGGGCGAGTTTCCCGGCGGCGTCCCATTCAAAAACATCGAAGACCTGCGGGCCTATGTCCTGAACAACATCGATCAGTTCGGCCAGTGCCTCTCCGAAAAGCTCCTCACCTACGCCATGGGACGTCGCCCGACTTACGCCGAGCGCGACGAGATCAAGCACCTCGTGCAAGCCCATGTCGCGAGGTCCAAGGACGGTGCCGGCTTTCGCGATCTGCTCCTCGATCTGCTCCCGAGCGAGGGATTCCGGACGCGGTGAGCCGCGTGGAACGCTTGCGCGCATCTCCTACGACCCTGATCATGTCCGACTCCCGCATTGCCTCGCCCGCCATCGACCTGTAGTTTTCCGGATCCTTCTCATGGTAAAATCTTCGACAGCCGCCGCTTTCTTCCTGACGTGCCTTTTCCTCCCCGGGACAAGTCGCGGGCAGGACGGCACTGCGCCCGGCAACCCCGCTCCCGCTCCTGCTGGCGAACTTCACCCTTTTCTCCAAACGCACTGTTTCGACTGTCATGACGCGGATCAGCAAGAGGGAGATCTCAATTTGGAGGAGCTGAGCAAGAGCCCCATCGACTTCAAAAGCGGCCCGCAGTGGGCCACCGTTCTGAGGAGAGTCGAGGCGGGTGAGATGCCCCCCAAAAAGAAGAAACGCCCCTCGGAGGAAGAACTCCGGAAAGCTGTCGCCTGGCTGACCAGCGGGCTCGATGAGGCGGAGACTGCATTCCGGGCCAAAGAGAGTCGCACGGATCTCCGCCGACTCACACGCCTGGAGTATCGGAACACCATGCGTGACCTCATCGGCCATCCCTACGATCCCACCGACCTGCTTTCTCCTGATCCGGTATCGCATGGTTTCGACAACATCGGCGAGTCTCTGGTCATTTCTCCCTTTCACGTCGAGAACTTCGTCAAGGCCACCGACCGCCTCCTCGACAAGCTCATCAACATCCCGGATCAGCCTCCGCTCCGTCAGCACTGGCGCATTCTCAATTCCACCGGAGAAAAGCAGCCCCTGCTCAAAGACGACGGTTCCTGGCACGACGGTCACCGCGGAAAGAACCAGGACAAAATCAAGAAAGGTTTTCTTCAGGGCAACGTGCTCCCGAACGCGGAAGTTCCCAGCGGCTTCACTCCCTACACCATGCTCGACCTGACGCAGGATCCACCAGTAGACTACGCAGGATCCTGGGACATCCGCGCCTTTGGTGGTAGTCAGATCGACGAAGGTGTGCTCATTCGTGAAGGCGACAATGCCTTCGGCTTCAAGTGGTTCGCCTACGAGGAAGGAACGTACCGCATTCGCATCCACCTCTCGACTTTCGGCCCCACCGACTGGCAGGGACTTCCTCCCAAACTCGGCATCGTCCGCTTTCCAGAAGGAACCTTGTGGCAGGAGCATTTGCTGGATCTGAACAAGTCCCACACCATCGCCATTGATCTCTACCGCGACAACATCCCCTGGTATTTGGAGACTAACGGAAACCGGCACTGGGGACTTAATCTCTACTATCAGCTCACGGAAGAAAAGAGCGTTGACGGAAAGCCAGTTCCCTTCGGCCTGCATATCTCTCACATCGACGTTGAAGGCCCCTTCCACCCAGAGTGGCCGCCAGCCTGGCACCGTCGAGTCCTTCCCGAACAGGCCGCAGACGAGCAGGAAGAAGCCTACGCCAAACGCGTTCTGGCGACGTTTATGAAACGGGCCTTTCGCCGTCCAGTCGGCGAGGAAGAAGTCGGTCGAATGTTAGAAATTTATCAGAAGCAGCGCGCGACCGGCCTTGCTCTCAAGCAAGCCCTGCGCATGCCGCTGGCCTCCATTCTTTCCTCACCGTCGTTTCTTTATTACGGTGCCCGTTCCGACTCGGCCACACCAGGTCATGAAGTCTGGGAACTGGCCTCCCGCCTTTCTTTTTTCCTCTGGCGCAGCATGCCCGATGAACGCCTATTCGAACTGGCTCAGAGCGGAAAGCTGATGAAGCCGGAGACGATCACGGCGGAAATCCAACGCATGTTGAAGGATGCCAAGTCCGAGGCCCTCGTTCAGCACTTCACCAGTCAGTGGCTCGGCCTCAACAAGCTCCCCAATCTGAAGGTCGATGAAACCCTCTATCCCTCCTACGACCTCGCGCTTCGCGACGCCATGGTCGGTGAGACCACCGCCTTCTTCCGCGAGATCCTCCAAAACGACCTCAGCGTCTACCAGTTCATCCACTCAGATTTCCTGATGCTCAATGAACGAATCGCCCAACACTATGGCATCGCGGGCGTCTCTGGGAGCGTGTTCCGCAAGGTGCCAATCGGCCCCGACCACCCTCGCGGTGGCGTCATGACGCAGGCGGGGGTTTTGACCGCCACTGCCAACGGACTCCGAACCCTCCCCATCACCCGCGGCGCCTTCGTGCTGGAACAGATCCTTGCCGATCCTCCCAAGCCACCCCCACCGGACGTTCCTGCCATCGATAAAGTGGTCACCGCCAAACCCGTCGCCACCTTGCGCGAGCGGCTGGAACAACATCGCAACGACCCTTCCTGCATCAACTGCCACCAGAAGATCGATCCGCCTGGTTTCGCTTTGGAGAGTTTCGATGCCATTGGAAGCTGGCGCAGTCATGAGCTGGTCGAAGTTGAGCGCGATAAACAGGAGAACCAGATTTTCACTCCCGGCGAAGTCATCACCATCCACTTCGCCAACGGATCCGGTGAAGGCAACGACCGGATCGCCGTCCTTCCCGCCGCCGAAACCGACAACAAGCAGTTTGAGAAGCTGGACATCTGGAAATTCACCACCGACACCCGTAAGCAGCTGCCCAATGGGCTTTTCAACGGCATCGTTACTCTGTCCGCGCCCAAAGACCCCGGCGACTACGAGGCGCGCTTCTTCCTGGCCGGCCGCCACGAGACAGTCGCCAGCCAGCG
>JAQCER010000083.1 GCA_027618625.1 Verrucomicrobiota bacterium | reverse complement strand
GAAGGCACAGCTTCAGGATGTTGCCCAGGTCTTTCTTGGCGTGCGCCTACAATGTGCCGAGTGCCACCACCATCCCTACGAGAAGTGGAGCCAGCGGGATTACTACGGCTTCTCCGCTTTCTTCTCTCAAATCGGCAGAAAACCCGGCGAACAACCGGAAGAAGAGATCGTGTTTCATCGCCCCGGTCTGGCCCAGGACAAGAATCCGAAAACCAATGAAATGGTGAAGCCCACGCCACTCGGAGCAGATCCAGTGCCCTTGTCCAATTACGATGACCCGCGCAACGAACTCGCTGCGTGGATGGGCTCCAAGGACAACGACTTCTTTGCGCACATGTTAGTGAACCGCTACTGGAAGCACTTCCTTGGCCGCGGACTGGTCGAACCCGAGGACGACATGCGTGTGACCAACCCGGCCACCAACCCTGAATTGCTGAAGGCACTGGCAAAGAACTTTATCGATTCCGGATTCGATCTGAAGCAACTCGTGCGCACCATCTGCAGCTCTCAAGTCTACCAGCTCAGCGCAGTTCCCAATGACTACAACGCAGACGACAAGCAGAACTACTCGCGCTACTACCCGAAGCGATTGACTGCAGAAGTCCTGCTGGATGCGATCGACGGCATCACTGGCGTGCCCACCAAGTTCGCCGGGCTTCCGCAGCAGACTCGCGCAGTGCAACTGCCGGACGACAGCTTCAACAGCGGCTCCTATTTCCTCACCGTCTTCGGTCGACCCGAAAACGACAGCGCCTGCGAGTGCGAACGTCAGCAGGACGCGAACCTCGCCCAGAGCCTGCATCTTCTGAACTCGAAGGGGATTCAAGATAAGCTGGCCAGTGACAGCGGTCGCGCGGCCACACTGGCGAAAGAAGACCAGGCGGCGACCGAAGCCAAGATCAGACAACTCTATGAGCGGGCATTCTCCCGACTCCCCGATGAGAGTGAACTACAGGTGGCAATCTCCTACATCGAAAAGAAACGCGAACAAGCAAAGGCCGCGGCGGCGGCCCTTGCCGCTGCGCCACCTGCTGAGGAAAAGAAGGAAGGCGAAGCCACGCCACCAGCGGCACCAGCACCACCAACGAATCCCGAGCGGGAAGCCTTTGAAGACATCCTCTGGGCACTCATCAATACCAAGGAATTCCTCTTTAATCACTGATGAGGTTGCTTCGATCGCGCTGATAGCGAAAAAGCTCCGTCAAGCCAAGCTGGGCACTCTAAGTTCCTGTATGAAAACCCTCGTTCAATTCTTCCTCGCGCTCGCCCTTGGCGTCAGTGCCAATGCCCAGCTGGCATCGCTGCAAATCGACACCGTGTTCCCGCCCGGAGCACAGTCCGGCACAACGCTTGAGGTGTCCCTGACCGGTCAGGACATGGACGAGCTGAGCGGTCTTGCCTTCTCGCACGCGGGAATCACAGCCAAGCACATCGATGGCAGCCGCTTTGAGGTGACGGTCGCGTCCGATGTTCCGGCAGACACTTACGAACTAAGAACCACGGGGCGATTCGGGATGTCCAATATGAGGCCCTTCCAGGTCAGTGCGCTTCCGCAAATCAACGAAGCTGGCACTCATCAAACGGCTGAAACAGCAATGGCACTGCCGTTCGACACCTGGGTCAATGGAACTGCTGATGCAGACGCCTTTGATGTGTTCAAGTTCACCGCAAGTGCAGGTCAGCGCATTTTCGTCGAGTGCTACGCCGATCGACTGGACTCAAGAATGGATGCCACGTTGGTAATCACCGACGCGACGGGTACCGAAGTCCAGCGGAATCGCGACAGTTATGGCCGTGATCCCATGCTGGACTTCACAGCACCAGCAGCAGGCGACTACTTCGTTGCGGTATACGACTTTCAGTTTCAAGGCAGCGGGAATCATTACTACCGGCTCCTCCTGAATACCGGTGCCCATGTCGACTACATCATGCCCCCATCGGGCACTCCTGGGAAGCGCGAACGTTTTACCGTTTATGGAAGAAATCTGCCGGGTAGCGAACCGGCGACAAACATCAAGATAGGCGGATCGCCGTTGGAGCGGAGGGAAATCGAAATCGACGTGCCTGCCGAACCTGACCGACTGCTCTCACGCGCGATCGCAGCTGCAGGCACCCGGGGAACCGAGGTGAAGCTCGAGGGATCACACTGCCCGACGCCCCTGTCTCTTGCCCAGGCTCCTGTGGTTCTCGAGCGTGAGCCTAACAATACATCCAGCAACGCCACTCTAGTAAGCGTTCCCTGTGAGATTGGAGGACAGTTCTTCCCGGCGAACGACAACGACTGGCTCGAATTCGATGGGCGCAAGGGACAGGTCTACTGGATCGAAGTTTTTTCCGAGCGCCTTGGCGATGCGACAGATCCGTTTCTGGTGGTCCAGAAGATTTCGCGAAATGCCGAAGGCAAAGAGGAGGCCAACACAGTTATCGAAGGCGATGACATCGACGAAAATGCCGGCGCCCACATCTTCCCCGGCAAATCACTCGACGCACGCGTCACGTTCACGGCTGATGCCGACTCCCGCTACCGCGTGCTGGCGCGCGAGCAATTCAGCGGTGGCGACCCTCGCCACACCTATCGACTGGTCATTCGTGAGCCGCAGCCGGGTTTTTCGGTGATCGTCGCAGCCCAGCAGTTTACGGACGAAGGCGATCAAATGTCACGCGCCACTCCTTATATCCGCCGCGGTGGTTCACAACAACTGAAGGTTTTTGCCCACCGGAAGGACGGATTCAGCGGTCCCATTGAGATCACGGTTGCTGACCTCCCGGCAGGCGTCCATGCCCAGACGTGCACGATTCCCTCGGGTGCGAATGAGACCACACTGACACTCACCGCAAGTGGTGATGCTACAGCCTTTGCAGGGACGGTTCTAGTTCAGGGCAGCGCTGATCTCGGAGGCAAGAAGGTCACTCAATCAGCGCGCGGCGCCACACTTCTCTGGGGCGTTGGCAACTGGAAACAGGAATTCACGAGGGCTCGCCTGACCACACACGTAGCTCTGGCGGTTTCTGGTGTTGAGTCGGCGCCTGTCGCGCTCAGTCCGGCCGAGGATAAAGTCTACGAAACCTCGCTGGCAGGAACACTTGAGATCCCACTGCAATTGGCCAGACGCGACGAGATCAAGGACAAGGCCACGATTCAACCGATCGGCCTGCCCGGTCTAGCCAAGCCGCCCAGCAGCCAGATCGACAACAACAGCAAGGACACCAAGCTGGTGATTGATCTCAAGAAAGCGGATGGCAATGCATTCACTCCCGGCGAATATACCATTTTCGCGCAAACCAAGGGGATCATGCAATATCGCTCGAACCCCGAAGCCCAGCAGCGCGCCGATATGTTTAAAAAAGAACGGGACGCCGCCGTCGCGCTGGTTGAGGCGGAGCACAAGACTGCCGACGATCAGTGCAAGGCGCTCATGGAAGAACTGGCGAAGCTCGACGAGCAGAGCACCACACAGTCATTGACCGCCGAAGAAGGTGCGAAGCTCAAGACCGAGAAGCAACTGGCACTGGAACAGGCAACGAAGACTCGCGACGAAAAGGCAAAGGAGCTGGAGGCTGCGAAGAAGTCGCAGGCGGAAGCGGACGCCGCGCTGAATCTGGCCAACGAGCGGGCAAAACCCCAGGAGCGACGCTTCCACGCTGTCTCGCAACCGATCAAAATTCGCATCGCACCCGCTCCGATCACTCTACCGGAACTCGCGCAACTAACCGTCAAACCCGAAGCACAAGTCGATTTTCCGATCAAGATCGAGCGACTGTTCGGATTCAATGAAGTCGTTGAAATCTCTGCGATTGTTCCTGATCCGGCGAATGGCCTCAGCGCCCCTGCCGTTTCCATCGCAAAAGACACTAACGAGACGACGATAGTCGTCACTGCCGCAAAGGAGAGCACTCCCGGCGACAAAGAATTGCGCATCGATGCAAAAGTAAAATTAAATGGAGAGGAACTGACCGTCTCCCGCACGCTGAAAATTCATGTCGAAGGCTAAATATCTCAATCCATCCTGGTTGCTTGGGTCACTGTTGCTGGCACTCGTTGCGGTCACCCCGGCAAGCGCCGACCCTGCAGTCGCTAAAACAGAAGAGAGCACTGGCGCGATTCCAATTGCAAAGATCGAGCATCCGGATCCAGTCGATTTTGCGAAGGAAATCTTCCCGATGCTGAAGGCAAATTGCATCGCCTGCCACAATGCAAGCAAGGCAAAGGGAAAGCTCAACGTTGAGAACCCGAAGGCCATCCTGAAAGGCGGGAGTGAAGGTCCCGCCGTCGTTCCGGGAAATTCCGATGAAAGCCTGATGCTGATCCTTGCAGCGCATCAGGCTGATCCCGTCATGCCACCGGACGACAACAAGTCGAACGCCGTGCCCCTCACTTCCGAGGAACTCGGCTTGCTGAAACTTTGGATCGATCAGGGAGCAAAGGGCGAAGCCGCCGCATTCGTGGAAGCGCCGGAGATCTGGCATCCGGTCAAAGGTGCAAAGCAGCCCATTTACAATCTGGCGATCGCCCCCGACGGTCGATCTGCCGTTGCCGGTCGTGGCAATCAGATCCACCTCTACGATCTCGCACGTGGAGTTCTTGACGGTCGATTGGAGGATCCCGCATTGACGAAGGAGGCGCACTTTGAAACTGTCAAGGCTGCGCACCGCGATCTGGTGCAGTCTCTGACGATCAGCCCTGATGGCAAAGTAGCATCGGGCGGCTTCCGCGAGGTCAAGATCTGGAGTCGACCGTCACAGACGCTCCGTCACAACATTGCTGCCATGCCGGAAGTAGTCACGGCTCTGGCCGCAAACTCCAGCGGCACACACGCGATCGCTGGCGACAGCGCGGGAAATGTGCGCATCTGGGAACTTGTGAATCCTGAGTCAAAGCAGGAAGTGAAAGTGCACGATGGCGCCGTGACCGGTGCGGCGTTCACTGTGGACGGCACTCACATTGTCACCAGCTCCACCGATTCCACGCTTCGGGCGCGCGCCAGGGACGGCGAACCCAACGAGATCAAAGTCACAACGCCAGCAGCGATCAATGCCATGACACTCGTGAAAGAGGGAGCACTTGTGGCAACTGCCCATGCTGATAATGCGGTCCGCATCTGGCCCATTCCCGAAGTCGAGACCACAGCACCGACGAAAGAACTCAAGGGCCACTCCGGAGCAGTGAACTGCCTTGGCAGCCACGCTGCTCAAATCGTATCGGGTGCGGAAGACAACACCGCCCGCCTCTGGAATGTGGACGAAGGCAATGAGGTGCGCGCCTTTGATCATGGAGCTCCGGTCAAAGCAGTGGCCATCTCGCCCGATGGCAAACGCCTCGCCACCGTCAGCGGCCCAGTGATCAAAATCTGGAACATGGAAGACGGTGCCATGCTCGCGGAGATCAAAGGTGACGATCGGATGATCAACAACGCCGGCGAAGCAGAGCTGGCATCAAAAGTTGCGAAGAAGGCGACCGAAGAGCGCAAGAAACGTCTCGACGAAGCGGCAAAACGCTTCACGGAAGAAGGCGACAAATCCAAGGCCGCCGCTGTAGAACTGGCGAAGGCGCAGTTGGAGCTTGTGCGCAAACGCGTCGAGCGCGCCGCTGCTGATGTGGCACGACAAGCCGTGGAAATCTCTGGAAACGACGAAGAGAAAAAGAAGGCCAGTGAAGGCTTCGACGCCGCAAACCAGGCAGTCGCGACTGCGGAAGAAGGCGTCGGGCGCGCGCGCCAGAATGCAGAACTGGGAGTGCGGTTGACATCGCGCGCTGCGGAAGAGAGCATTCAGGCCGAGTCCGATTTCGCCGCAGCGGAAAGTTCCGCGAAGGAAACCGAGGCCACGCTCGAAGGGGCAAAGAAAGCAGCCACGGAGGCCGAGAAAGCCTGGCACAGCGTGGCGTTTTCAGCGGATGGCACGGCAATCATCACCGGTGGAGACACTCAGCAAGTGAACGTCTGGGCGCTCGATGGCACGCCGATGGCACACTTTGTCGGACACAGCGCAGCCGTGAATCGCGTGCTCTTGTCCGGCGACAGCATCCTGACGGCAGGCGCCAACAAAACGATTCTGCACTGGGATGCCGCTCCCGACTGGAGTGTCGAGCGAACGCTGGGCGATGGCAAGGATCACAAGCAGTTTACTGATCGCGTAACCGCACTCGCCTTTGACAGCACTGGAAAATTTCTGGCAACGGGCGGCGGGTCACCATCACGCAGCGGTGAACTCAAACTTTGGAACGTTGCCGATGGCACCATGGTCTTTGAGAACAGCGAAGCGCACAGCGACACCATTGTCGGCATCGAATTCTCTCCGGATGGCCGCCACATTGCCTGCGCTTCCACCGATCGCTTCGTTCGCATCTTTGACGTCATCGAAGGCAAAGAGGTCGCGGCCTTCGAAGGTCACACATCCCATGTGCTCGACGTTGCCTGGCGTGCCAATGGACTCGTGCTGGCCAGCTCTGGCGGAGACAAAGTCGTCAAACTCTGGGACTTCGAGGGCCGGAAGCAACTCACGACCGAACAGGGATTTGGCAAGGAAGTGACGTCCGTGGATTTTCTTGGAGCAAGTGATGCCTTTCTCGCCAGTTCAGGTGATGCCTCGGTTCGCATCAATCAGGAACAGCTCACCGGTCCCAATTCCTACGCCCATCGATCCAAATCCGATGCCGCGGGCCGCCTGATCGTCGCAGGTGATCAGAACAGCACCCTGCGCGTCTGGAGAGCCAGCGACAAAAAGCTGCTGTGGACGTTTGAGGCAGCGGAGTAGGAACCCCCTTGTTCCCCCGAAGGAGTAAAGGAGTCCCGGCCACTACCCACTTGTTTCAAATCGCAAAATCACCGCGATTGCTCAAGCACCTCAGCAGCCTGCCTGGCTTCGGCATTCTCTGGATCGATCTCAAGCACGTCTCGCACGAGCTGCCGGGCCTCAGTGGGTGGGCTCTCGTTTCTTAGCATCGCAGCAAGTTGGAGCCTGAGCCTGGTGGTTCGAGCGATGTTCTTAATACCTGAGCGCAGCACAGCGATCGCCTGATCCTGCCGATCCGTTCGTTGCAGAAGGCTGGCCAGGTTCGCGTAGATTGTGGGATTGAACGGATCGTCAACCAGCGCGCGGCGATATTGCTCTTCAGCTTCAACAGAACGGTTGGTGCGAGCGAGGACGACGCCGAAATTGCCACGCACTTCCGCATCGTCAGGTCGGGCCTCCAGGTATTGGGAGAAATGTGCCAGGGAATCTTCCTGTTGCCCAGTCATAGCCAGTACCGTGGCCATCTCCCGTCGCGCAGGCGCGAAGTCTGGATTGGCATCGAGAGCCCGACCAAAATACTCCTGTGCACGTGAAAGATCTGCGGTGGTGCCGGTGACATGGGCGAGTCCGAGGTTGTGCAGGACACTCCACGAGTCAGGGGTGACCTCGAGCGCGGCACTCAAGAGCGGAATCGCCTGTGCTGTCTGGCCTTCACCCACAAGCATGTGCCCGAGCCGGGAATTTGCGACAAAGTTGAATGGATCGCGGGTAAGCTGGAACTCGTATCCCTTTCTCAAGTTGTCGATCTCCAGCTGTTCAAAAGCTTTACGCAGAACCGGCACCTGCGATTGGTCGTCAGGGACGAGCTTGATCCACACATCTGCCATTTCATCGCTTGACCGCGGCCCCCAGTCGACCGTCTTCGGGGGTGCAAATGGATTCCTATCGTTGGTGCCGGAATTGTCGTAGACGAAGTGCATGCGAATCTCGCTGCCGGCAGGGAGCTCTACAGGAGTTGTGAAGAAGTATTCATCCTGCCAGTCGAAGTTCCACGGCTTGATCCAGATGAGCGGAGCCGGGGTTAAATCTGGGAGGATTGCGAACACCTTGACTTCCCGGCACAAAAAATGAGCGTGGGGATAAATGCTCACGACCCTGGAAGCGACGGGCAACTTCAGACTGCTTTTCACCAGATGATCCGGCGTTTCGGCAGGAATACTGATGTCGGTCGCGGACAGGTGGAGCGTGGCCGATTCCAGAAACGGGGGCTCATCGCTCAGCCAGAACGCGATTTCCGGCTGTACCATTTCCTCTTTGCCGGTTGGAAGGAGATGCAGCTGGACAATCAGATCTGCACCCGGCTGAAGCGCCCAGGCAAGCCCGTCGCCAAAACCTCCGGAGAGCTTTCCCGGCGTCCATCCGACAAAGTGATCACCCGCACTCATGCCGCCGACAATGCCTTCGAACCCTGGCGTAGAGTCCTGCTGGTCGAGGCTGCGGCCAACGCCCGTGATGTCCTGGACCAAAGTCGCGTGATGAATCGCTGCCCGCACGTTGGGCCTAAACTCCATTGCCGAGGCGTAGACTTTTTTCTCCAAGCCCAGGGGAATGACGAAATTGCGAAACACATCCACGCCGGATGCCGGCACGACGAATGGCTCTGGCAGCTTTACCACCAAATCGGGTTCCCGCTGTGGCTGCCCGGAGGCTGACGCAGCTACAGCCACGCCAGTGCTCCCCTCACCTTCCGGATGCCCACTGTCAATCCAGTCCAGAATCAGTTTCAGGTCTTCTTCTGACAGAGCCCTGGAATGGGCGAACGATCCAAACCCTGCCGCAGGTGGCCAAGGTGGCATCTGCCTTGCCTCCAGCACTTCCCTGATCGTCCAAATGCGCTTGGAGACATCAGCAAAACTTTCCAGCGCAAATGGCGCTATTCCCCCAGCCTGATGACAGCCCTGACAATGTCCGTGTATGAGCTGCGAGATACCGTTCGCGTAGGTAGTGCCTGGGCGGAAATGTCTACGAGCCTATGATAGCTGAATAACGATGTCTTGGAGGGGATTG
>JAQCER010000082.1 GCA_027618625.1 Verrucomicrobiota bacterium | reverse complement strand
CAGCATCCAGTTGAAACTTCGATCGCAAGCGACATCTGTCGTTGTCGTTTTAATTCAATGTTGATGCCGGAGGAACTTATTACAACCCGACGTTCACGGCTGCAGATACCCGTCGGGCTTTGGCACGGGCCGTGTCGATCGAGGTGTCACGAGCAAGTGCGACGCCCATGCGCCGTTTGCCTTTGACTTCCGGCTTCCCGAACAATCGCAGTTGTGTGTCCGGCTCCGCCAGGGCAGTGCCGAGATTGCCGAACCGGACGTCGTTGGATTCGCCTTCCACCAGGATCACGCAACTGGCAGCCGGGCCGTGTTGCACAATGTTAGGGATTGGCAGGCCAAGAATGGCGCGCGCGTGCAGGGCGAACTGCGAAATGTCCTGCGAGATCATCGTCACCATGCCGGTGTCGTGCGGGCGAGGAGACACTTCCGAGAAGTAGACGGTGTCACCTTTGACAAAAAGTTCGACGCCAAAGATGCCGTAGCCGCCCAGTGCGGACGTGACCGCTTCTGCGATCCGTTGGGACTCGGCGCGCGCGGTTTCGCTCATCGGTTGAGGTTGCCAGGACTCGCGATAGTCGCCGTCCACCTGGATGTGACCGATGGGTTCGCAAAAACTGGTGCCGCCCACATGGCGGACGGTGAGCTGCGTGATCTCGTAGTCGAAGTCAACGAAGCCTTCGATGATGACCGTTCCGGCTCCGGCGCGGCCACCTCTCTGCGCGTAGTCCCATGCATATTGCACATCTGCCTCTGACTTCACGGTCGATTGTCCCTTCCCGGAGGAACTCATGATCGGCTTTACCACACAAGGTAGGCCAATCTCTGAAATCGCCCCACGATAGGCATCCTCGGTATCGGCAAATCGGTAGGGCGACGTCCTCAGCTTCAACTCTTCCGCAGCGAGCCGGCGGATGCCTTCGCGATTCATCGTGAGCTGCGTCGCCCGGGCGGTCGGCATCACTCTGGCGATTCCTTCGGCCTCGATCGCAACCAATGTGTCGGTGGCGATGGCTTCCACCTCCGGCACGATCAAGTCCGGCCTCTCCAGTTCGATTACCGCACGCAGGCGATCGCCATCGAGCATCGAAAATACATGTGAGCGATCCGCCACCTGCATGGCCGGGGCGTTCGCGTAAGCGTCCACAGCAATGACCTCTACGCCGTAGCGCTGGAGCTCAATGACGACTTCCTTGCCCAACTCCCCTGATCCGCAGAGCAGGACTTTGGTTGCAGACGGAGTGAACGGTGTTCCGATGGTTGGCATAGTCCGGGACTCTCATGCGCAACGAGCCCTTTAGGCAATGAAATAGTCGCGACTACTGGAGGTAAGAGCAGACGTATTGGCAGATTCCGCCCGCCACCACGATCGTGAACCCGGAATTCGCGGGCACGTCAAAGTGCTGGTCGGCGGCGTAACGCGAGATTGACTCTTCGCCGTCCAGCGTTACCGAGCACTCGCCATCGGTGATCTCCATTCTCTCAGCCGCAGCAGTGCCGAAGTGGTATTCCCCGGGGTAGATGAGACCAAAAGTCTTGGTGCTGCCGTCTTCGAGAGTAATCCCGTGGGACACGACCTTGCCGTCGAAGTAGATGTTTGCTTTCGCTTTTGCGGTAACGTTGCTGAATTCCATGCAGGAAGATGTGCCACGATTTGAGCCGTCGGCAATATAATATCGAATTTTGTCCGCGCCGGCTTAAGCCTGGCAGAACCTCCAGATGGAGGTAAAGGCGACGTTCTTTCGTGTCTCTCGCGGCTCATTGGTACCGCTCCGCATGGCCCTATCCTAAGCGGACAATTTCAGTTCCGGCGCTGAATCGGCGCGTAACGGATGGCCTCCGGTCGCAAATTTTTCCAGATGGCAGGCTTGCTGGGAGCGCGGAATCCTGAGAGTCTGCGCGAATGTCTGACTTTACTCGCCGTGAAAATCTCAAACATCTCTCAGGACTGGGTGCAGTGATCATTGGCGGAGGTGCTGGGCTCCCAGCTCCTGTGCATGCCGACGATGCCAGTGGATTGATTGCGAAGGAAAACGCGAAGCCTGGAACACGCGACTGGATGCTTGCTCGGCCAAAGGTCGATGCTTCCAATCGTTGCCCGTGGATCGAAGGTTATTGCTCTCGAACCAGTGTTATGGCTGGTGAAGCACTTACTTTTCATGTGAGCACTCGTCCGGCAGCTTCGTTCGTCATGGATATTTATCGTCTCGGTTTTTATGGTGGCGACGGCGGGCGGCTGATGACAACGCTTGGCCCATTTCAAGGGATCGCGAATTCGGAGCCTGCGGTTGGTGAAAAGCGCGCCCGTATCTGTGACTGGCCAGTCGCGGCGTCCATTACGATTCCCGACGACTGGCTGAGTGGTGTCTATGTTGGGAAATTGACTGAGCAAAGCGATGGGATCCAGAGTTACGTAATCTTCATCGTGCGGGACCAGCGCAAAGCTGACTTTTTGTATCATTGCAGCGACAATACCTGGCAAGCATACAACCGATGGCCGTCCACCTTTTCACTGTATGACGAGCACGAGTGGTTCTGGGGTGGAGGAGTGCAGGTCAGTTACCGTCGTCCATATGGGAAGTATCGGCAGATTCTCGATGCTCCGCTCTCGACTGGCTCGGGGGAGTTTTTCCTCTGGGAGTTTCCGTTAGTCTTCTGGATGGAATCTCTGGGTTACGATGTCAGTTACATCTCTAACATTGACACTCACCGTGATGGGGCCGGGCTTCTTCGTGGAAAGGGACTGCTCAGTGTCGGCCATGACGAATACTGGAGCATCGAGATGTTCAACAACGTGCGCGATGCTGTCGCAAAAGGCGTCAGTGTTGGATTTTTTTCAGGCAATGCGGTGTGCGGACGAATAGTTTTCGATGATTCCGGCCACACATACGAGCGGGTTGGCGTTTTCGGGCCGCCGGGGGGAACGCATGAGTTTTACTTGATGAAAACGCTCGTGCACCAGCGGCCGTATGCGAATGAACTTGTAGGGGCGCACAGCACCGGGCCAGTGACGGGTGGTGCGGACTGGATTTGCGCTCTACCAGAGCACTGGATTTACGACGGCACTGGAATGAAGTCGGGCGACAGCATCCCGGGTGTCATTGGCTGGGAATGGCACGGCGATCCCGCTGCGATTCCGGGACTTGAGATCGTGGCAACCGGCCCAACTCAAGGTGAACCTGGCGTACCCAACGGCGGCGTCTATACAGCAACCGTTTATCCGGGGCCGAAGCAGAATTTCGTCTTCAACGCGGCCACCTGCTGGTGGGCAGACGGCCTGAGCGAACCTCCGGGTTACGTGCGGCCCAAAGTCTACATCGAGCCAAAAGGCCCTGATGCCCGCCTGCAGCGTATCACCCGGAATGTCCTCGATCGCATGCTCGGTAAATGAGGGAACGCTACGTCTTGGCAGCGCGAAGAAGACTCCACCACCGACTCCGATCCACCAGACACCATTGAGGCGGATCGGAGTCCGCCTCTCCTTGGGGGATGTTTGATGGAACGCCCTGTGGGATCGCCGGGCGATCAACCATGTTCTACGCCTTCCGGGCGGGGTGCGAACTTCTGGTAAAGAACCGATGCTGCAATGACGATGATGGCGACACCCATCAAGGCGCCGATACGGTAGAGCTGGTTCAATTGACTGAGATCGTGGAGGAAGAGCTTGAGCAATGTGAGCGACATCAGTGCGAGCCCAGCGTACCGACAAGCAGGGAGTTTTCGCCAGAATCCAGCGAGCAACAGCGGAAACGCGAACAATGCCCAGGCAATGGAATAGGTCATGTCGCGCGCGAAGTTTGCTGAGAACTCGAACGACACTCGGGAGCCGGTTGAGTAAAAATCAGCGATTTGAATATTGAGCAGATAGAACGCAAGGATGACGCTGCCGCTGAACGCCAGCGGCTGCACCGAGCGTCCGAACAATTGCTCTCGCGGCGGATTGAGAAGCCGACCAGCGACAAAGTGGCTGGCTGCTGCGAGGCCGTAGACCCAGAGATACCAGTTGAGAAACGGCAGGCCGGAGCGCGGATGGTAATCGAACACAAAGGGATTGAGAGTGAGTCTGGCGAAAACGACGGCGAGCAGAGCGATGCCGGTCGCCTTCAGTCCTACGTGCGGGACGCGATGGAACAGCCAGATCAATGCCACGCCTTCCAGTGCCCATGTCACGGTAAGCCACTCGCGATCAAATTGGACCGGCGCGATGAGTGTGATGAAGAACAGGGCAGCACCACCAGTCCAGGCGAGCACACGGTTGCGATTCGGATCGGCGGCATCGGGAAACTCCTTTTTCAAGTGGAGCAGGATGAGAAGCGGTGGCACCGCCATCAGTGCAGGCACGATTCCGATGAGTCCAATTTCCCAGGAACTCTTGATGACGCCATAGATCACGAAGTAGTGGAGAATGCCGGACAGCGCAGACGTTGCCCACGGCAGCGCGGTGCGCCCGGCGTTACTCGCGAGAATGAACGGCAGTGCTGTGAACACGGCATTGAAAAACAGGAACCAGGCGAGTGGCACAACAGGGTGATCACTGGAAAAATGCAGTTGCATCCAAAGCGCTTCAACGATGAAAACACCTCCGAAAGCGACTGAGCCGAGAATCGGCATCTGGTTGCGCCGGGCAATGAACAGGAGCATTCCTCCCAACAGCATCGCGGCCAGGAAAATCGGTGACGGGTTTTGCAAGTTCGAAAGCCGCCCCATGCTCATCACCAGCAGTGCGAATGGCAGCAGTCCAGACCAGGCCGCGAGCAGGACGTCGGGCTTCGTCAGTGCCGCGAGCGAAGAATGTTGGGTAAATGCAGTAGCCGGGAAGATTCTCTGGTCGCCCAGGCGAGAGCCGAACAAAAAGGCGGCCAGGGAAAAGAATCCTCCAAACCCTAACACTACAACCAGCACCTCGTTCAATCCCGTGCTTGCAGCCATCGGCATTGTCACAATGTAGAATGCAGCTAGAAAAAAGGTGATCGCCGATGCGCCGAGCGCGATGAAGGCAGAGCGTGACTGCACCGCAGCGCCGATCAATAGCACGTTGATCAGCAGGGCGGTCGGCCAGATTGAAAACCCGTAGAATCCGCGCAGCATGGGCAGCAGCACCAACACCAGCGCAACCAGTGGAATGAACTGGCACAGACGATGCAAAATGCTGCCTGCTTGATCGTCAGGCAGTGGATTCAGTCGTTGCATCACAATGGGCGCGGCGCACTGAATGAAACCGAAAAGCACCAGGAACGGGAGAGTCAATTGGAAATCGTGATCGGTCTGGTTGCCGAGGATGTAGGCACCAGTGACCAGAAAAGTCATCAGTGAGGCGCCCAGCCGAAGCCTGGGAAGGGAGTGGGATGTCTGTGCTGATCAGATCGGGCCGGAAAGCAAGAATTTGACGGATTTTGCCAAGTACGGCCGGTTCTGGTAGCAGACAGCAGACCCTGATCCAGAGAAGACCTGAGAAGACCTATCCGCTGCTCAGAACTCTCTTGCGGGTGGAGCCTGTCGGGTTTACTGTGAACGATCCCAGCAAAGAAAAGATCCACTCTTAACAGAATCTATTTCGGTGCTTGTGTACTGGTTGTCATGGGATTTGTTGCGATCTTTCTAGCACAGTGGTATTCGACGCCTGCGGGAGTCCAATGGGTTGCTATGGGAGGGGCGGAACGGTCAGACACCGATAGCGGCACGCTTTTCCTGTACAAACGGATCGTACCGAAAGTTCGGGAACATTATGTGAGTCGCATCGAGGATTGGGGAGCGATCATCAAGAGCGAATTGGAGCTGGCACCCCAAAGGCTTCCTTCGCTCTACTTTTTCTACGATCGGGCTACGTATGAGAAATACTCGAAGGAAGCGGACCCCTCCATCCGTGCCTTTTACACGAGCGAAACGCATTCCGTTTACACGCATGGGTCATTTGACGTCGGTGGCCAGACAACGAATCTCGACGAGGAGGGAACGCTCGTGCATGAGAGCTTACGCATGCAGTAATTCAATCCTCTCTGGGAGAAATCCCCGTGTGGTTGGACGAGGGCCTTGCGCATTTCATCGAAAATGGAGCATTGCATCGCGGTGAGTGGTTTCCGGGGATCCCTTCCGGAGATCAGGTGCATGCAGTTTTCGATGCCCTTGGGGAAGATCAACTCCCACCACTCACACGCCTATTTAAGGCAGGCCGAAGTGAATTCGCCGAGATGGGACGCCTAGCGCGGGGCCTGTCGGTATTCGTCATCATGTTCTTGAGCGAGGGAGGCCACATTAAGAATTTCCTGAAGAGCCTGTCCACCCTGCATGACCGCCAAAATCCCGATGAGATCGCTCGTCTTCTCAGTGAGAGTCGTGGAAAATCGAAGGATGATCTCCAGGCCGCTTTTGTTGAATTTCTTCGAAGTAAGTCGGACATAGAAGCCTATGGGAATGCTATCAGGTTCACAGCTGCAGGCCGTCACGCAGAAGCCATCAAGCTTTATCGAGAGGCCATCGAACACGACCCATCGCGCGGGCTCTTTCTGGATCGGTTAGGGCTTTCGCTGTTTTTGGCTCCAGGAAATGGGGCGGAAGGAGAGAGTGCGATGGTCTACCAGAAGGCAGCCGCTGCGGAGCCCTATCGTGGGCAGTTGACCGCACTCACGATTGTGGGCAACCGCCTGTTCGACAGCGGTCAGTATAACCAAGCGCGTCAGGCCTATCAACGAGTGTTGGAAAGAACTTTGCCTACTCCCACTATCCTGCACCACCTCGCAATTACCTACGCTGAGGAGGATCCTGCACAGGCCCTGAAGATAGTCGATGATGCCCTTGCTCTACCGCGGGACGGAGTTCTCTATCGTGAAATGTTTGAAAAACTTGAGAAGCTACGGCGGGAACTTATTGCGAATGTTGCGAACGTCAACGTCACGGGCGACGAAACAAAATAGGCTCGTATGAGCGGGTGACCCTTGTATCCCTCAGTGACCCAAATTTCGATTGCAGAGGAGTGCTGTTGCCGCGCATGAATAGGTGAGAAAATTACAACTACCGAATGAAGCTTGACCGCAATCAGCTGTCGCTCACTCCGACCGCTGCATTTGCCGATGCCGCATCAGCTGCTGGGTCGGTAAAGAGAATCACTGAGGTGCGGGCGTTGTCGGATGGGGTGAAGTCCTGGCCTCCGGAGAGGGTGAGTTCGGAGGAAAAGGTGAGGTCGCCCTGAGCTTCGCCGAGTCGGGTGTCGATAGGAAATTGTCGAACGATCACTTCGCCAGGTTCGAGTGCGGGCAATGCGTAGGATCGACTGTTGTTGTCGGAGTCAACTTTGAGGGTGGCACCGTTGACGATGGTGGTGCCGCGGTTTTCGATAAGGATATCGACCATGGGGATCTCACCCTCGGGGATGTCAGCTAGGTCTACGTAGTGGCTGGCGACTGAGATATCGGTGATGCCGGGCGTGTCATTCTGGACAACGCGGCCTACGTCGAGAATGCCTTGGCCAAAAGCAGGGTCGGCTCCGAGGGCGCCAGCTTCGTTGCTGTACGTTGCCAGCATTTTTGCAGCCTCGATCGCTGTGGTTCCAGGATAGATCGACATAAGGGCAGCGATCGATCCTGCGACGAAAGGAGCACTGGCTGAGGTGCCGGAGAAATTGATCAACAGGTCGCCCGGCCATGCGGCAACAACATCGAGACCGGGTGCGGTGAGATCGAGACCTTCCCCGGAATTGGAAAAAGACAACTGCTGGCCTTCCGCATCGATGGCACCTACGGAGATGACATCGTCATAGCGGGCCGGATAGGCGAGATTGTTGTAGGTATCATTCCCGGCGGCAGCCACCACCACTTTGCCGGCTGCCGTCGCGTAGGCTACGGCATCGCGCACGAGCGAACTATCGCCGTATGAGCCAAGGCTCACGTTGATCACATCGGCTCCTTGATCGACAGCTTCGATGATAGCCTTGCCAAGAGTGAAGCTGTCACTCATCCCATCGGCACCGGTGATCTTGATGGAAAGAATGTCCGCAGCGGGTGCGACGCCTTCCGCATTGGAATTGTCACCAGCGGCGATGGATGCGACTGCTGTGCCGTGACCTTCTGCTCCATCGGACACTGCCGCGCCATCGGTGGTCTCAACCGATCCTGAGAAATCGATGGAGCGCACGCGATTTTCTGCAAAGGTCGCGTGTGGCTGTACCCCGCTGTCGAGAATGGCTATGGTGATGCCGTCGCCCCACAGGCTGGTATCGCCATTGATCCCTAACCAGCCAAGGGCTCCTGCACCAAATGGAATTTCGATCTGCGCCTGGCGGTTCTCCGGAATCCCCGGGATGTTCACCTGATAGTTGGCACCCACTTCGCCGTAGTCGTCCCTGTTTGCGAGATAGTCGTTGTAGAGATCGTTGAGGTTGCTGTAGCCAACACGGACAGAGCGGAGTCCGTCCATGGAATCGAGCACCTTCAAGCCCAAGCTATTTGCCCGAGCGAGAAACGCCCGGTAGCCGTCGTCGTCCCGGAACCGAACCAGGACTTCATTGGGAATCGCCCCGAGCCCCTCGAGCTTGGCCTTCAAGAGGTCGAGCAGAAGATTGGTAAATGGAACGGCGATCTCGTTCGAAGGAGAGGAGGCCTTCTGGGGGTGTGGCGGCAACGTGAGCGAGGCACCGTTAGGCCCGAGTCCCGTGGGCTCGCTGTCGAAACGCAGCCCTTTGAACATGCGATTCGCAAGGAATAGCGTGAGCCCCACGACGAGGAGCCCTGCCAGACCTGCCCACATGGTGGTGCGCTTTTCATCCATAATTCCTGGAGCATAGAGCAATTGCTTTCTCGGTGCGAAACAATTCGCTATCTAGTGCCTGGGCGGAAATGTCTACGAGCCTATGATA
>JAQCER010000081.1 GCA_027618625.1 Verrucomicrobiota bacterium | reverse complement strand
AATACTGGGCATCCGTCCCGAGCTTCCCAAGGTGGGAAATGTGATCTAAGGAGTGTCATTCTTATTCACCTAAGGTAACGCCATCCCCATGTCAGATCCTCATTCACTCGAAGTCAGCCGCCGTTCATTTTTCAAGGGTGCAGCCGCACTCGGTGCTGCGGCCAGTGCTCCTGCCATCGCTACGGTGGCCAGTGGTCAGGCGCCCACTGCAGGTAAAGGTTTCAAGTTTCGCCACTCGCTGAACACCAGCACGATTCGCGATCACAAATTGCCCCTGGCGCAATCGGTTGAGCTGATAGCAAAGGCGGGCTACGACGCCTTGGAGCCATGGATGAGCGAATTGACCCAGCATGAAAATGATGGCGGTAGCCTGAAAGACTTGGGCAAGAAGATCGCCGACCTGGGACTCACGGTCGAGAGCGCGATTGGCTTTGCCAACTGGATCGTAGACGATGATGCCAAGCGCGCTGAGGGATTGGAGCAGGCGAAGCGAGACATGGACATGCTCCAGCAGATTGGAGGCATACGCATTGCTGCCCCTCCAGTGGGTGCCACGGATCAGGAACATCTGGATTTGTTTAAAGCGGCTGAACGTTACCATGCACTGCTCGAAGTGGGGAAGGGGATCGGCGTCATTCCTCAGGTCGAGTTGTGGGGATTTTCGAAGTCACTTTCGAGGGTCGGAGAGGTCGCTTTCGTCGCTGCGGAATCCGGTCATCCGGACGCGTGTGTTTTGACCGATGTCTATCACGTATTCAAAGGTGGATCTCCGTTTGAGGCGCTGAAAATGATCGCCGGGCAGAAGATGCACGTCATGCACATCAATGACTATCCGGACATCGTGCGTGACAAAATTGCTGACGGTGACCGCGTCTACCCCGGTGATGGCATCGCGCCGCTCAAGAGCATCCTCTCGGGACTGATCGCGACCGGATTTGGCGGCGTTCTGTCATTGGAATTGTTCAACAAAGAGTATGGCAAACAGCCAGTCGAAACCATCCTGGCTACCGGTCTCGCGAAAACCAAAGCGATTGTGGCCGCGGTTC
Organism: Verrucomicrobiota bacterium; assembly: GCA_027618625.1. GTDB lineage: Bacteria > Verrucomicrobiota > Verrucomicrobiia > Verrucomicrobiales > DEV007 > JAGROY01. Next base: position 7,831 of record JAQCER010000081.1, on the reverse strand, counting down.
TCCAGTGATGAGACTGCAACCCGTCCTGACCGCGTTGGTTGTTATGGCGTCCCTCGGTGTGGCCACCGGAGCCGACGCTGAGAGCAATCGTTACAATGTGTTGTTCATCGCCATCGACGATCTGCGCCCCGAGCTTGGCTGCTACGGAAGCAAGATGGCGGAGTCGCCCAATCTCGATTCCTTTGCTGCGACAGCGATGCAGTTCAACCGGCACTACGTTGCCGTGCCCACTTGCGGGGCCTCGCGATTTGCTCTGTTGACCGGGCGAAGGCCCAGCTCTTCCGGCGTGACCACTGGCAACCAGCCTGCCTATGAAGGAAAGACGGCGCTGAACCACGACTTGCAACAGGGAGCGCAGACGATGCCGGAGCTGTTTCGCCGCAGCGGTTACAAGACCGTTTGCATCGGCAAGATCTCTCATACCGCAGACGGTCGAGTCTACGCATACGATGGCAATGGCGATGGCCGCGATGAACTGCCCGATGCCTGGAATTCGCTGGCGACGCCACTGGGGCCTTGGAAGCGTGGCTGGGGAGCGTTCTTTGCTTACGCGGAAGGAAATCATCGTGAGGATGGTCAGGGACACCAGGATATCATGCAGTTTGTCGTCGAAAAGGACACTGACTTGCCCGACGGGTTGATGGCTGACGCATCGATCGAGGAGCTGCAGAAGCTTTCGGAATCCGGTGAACGTTTCTTCATGGGGCTCGGCTTTTTTAAGCCTCACCTGCCATTCGTAGCGCTCCGGTCCGATTGGGAAGCGCTCGAAGATGCCTACCAGCGTGGCGATTTTCACCTGCCAGGGGACGAAGCGAATAAGCCCGAAACCGCCTACTGGCATGCCAGTGGTGAGTTCTACAATTATGTATTTCCTTTCACCAAAGAACAACCTCTGGAGCGGGATGCCGCAGCACTCGCTCGCCGTGGCTATGCAGCATGCGTGCGTTATTCGGATCGGCAAGTGGGCAAGGTGCTGGAGGCACTCGACTCCTCCGGCCTGGCGGAGAATACGATCGTTGTCGTTTGGGGGGATCATGGATGGCATCTCGGAGAGCAGCAAATCTGGGGCAAGCACAGTCCGCTTGAGCGGGCTCTGCGCAGTGTGTTCATGATTCGCGTTCCAGGGATGATGACTACCGCCGGGCAAGAGACGAACGCTCTGGTCGAATCCACGGACATCTATCCAACTCTGCGTGACCTCTGCGCCCCAGGTTTTTCCGAGACAGCGTTCCCTCTGGATGGGGCGTCACTCGTCCCAATTCTTAATGGCTCGGCTGAGTCAGTGCGCGATGTCGCCGTCAGCCACTGGGGCAACGCCATCAGCATTCGCAGCGATCGGCATCGGCTGGTTTATCGGGAGAAAAACGGCGTTGTTTCGAATATCGAACTGTTTGACCTGACACTGGGCGCAGATGCACGGAGCGACTCATCGCCGGATCCACGCGTGGTCGCCCACTTGACCGCAGCATACGATACTCGACTGCAGACTGCCACTGCGGTGGGAAATCGGTAAAAAATTGCCGACTAACGCTGGATCTTGCCCTATTTCTATGCCCTGTGTTGCTGCCTGTCATGAGTCCCATCTATAGAATTGGTTACATCCTGTTTCGCTTCGCCGGAATCGCCTTTTACGATCACCGGGTGATCCACAAAGAGCGGCTCATCCAGGATGGGCCGATGCTCGTTGCCAGCAATCACGTTAGTTTCGCTGACCCGCCGATGGTCGGCATCTGCTATGATGACGCCATTTACTACCTCGCGCGCAAGTCTCTCTTCGTCGGGCCTGCGAAGTGGTTTTACGAGCAGTGGAATTCAATTCCGGTCGATCAGGAGAACCCTGACTACAGTGGGCTGAAGAACATCATCAAATTGATCAAGGCAGGCGAGCGCGTCCTCATTTTTCCTGAGGGGAACCGCAGTCCGGATGGCGCCTTGCAGCGCGGCGAAGCCGGAGTCGGGATGGTCGTGGCAAAGGCAAAGTGTCGGGTGCAACCGGTGCGCATCTTTGGAGCGCTTGAGGCACTGCGGAGAGGAACCAGTATCCCCAGGCCTAGCCGCCTGCGCATCGTCGTCGGCTATCCGATCGAGTTTTCCGAAGAGCAATTGGCCGGTAAAGGCCGGGAAGCATACCAGGCGATCAGCGACCGCATCATGGACGAGATCGCCAGCCTGAAACTGCCGGACGGCATGTGAGGTCGGCACCCGAATGCCACCTTCTTATCGCACTTCGCCACTACGTCCGCAGGCGCACGGATGGGAGTGTGGACGTCCTAGTGACAAAGATATAGTAAGAACGGAGAGGTCTTGTTTGTCTTGTTTCTTTCAATGAAGCCCTCTGCAGCATCGTGAATATCTACGCATTCCAGTCAGCGGAGGGAATTACATGAGATGCTCGCCATTGGTGCCCGGATTGTCGATCGTCCAGTTGTGCAGTGGTAGTGAGATTTCGAAAATTAAACTCTCCGAGCGAGCTTGCGAATATGGAACGGTCACTTATTCTGCCCGCCTATGCACGATCCTCGAATCGATCAACTGGCCAGCCAACTCGTCAATTATTCCACTAGTGTCCGAAAAGGCGAAAAGGTACTCATCGACTTGTATGATACTCCGTCGGAAGTGGGCGTGGCATTGATCCGAGCCACGCGTGAGGCCAAGGCAATGCCATTCGTCAACATTAACGATTCACGGATTTCTCGTGAAATGCTGGTCGGCGCTACCGATCGCCAGTACCAAGTTCATGGCGACAATTTGCTGCGCCAGATGAAAGGCATGGACGCCTACATCGCAGTGCGAGGCAGCCATAATATCAACGAATCGTCGGACGTTCCAGGTGTGAAGATGAAGACGGCGATGAAACGCCTGCGCCCCGTGCAGGACTATCGCGTAAGAAAGACCCGCTGGGTGGTGCTGCGGTGGCCCACTTCATCGATGGCACAACAGGCTTCGATGAGCACTGAGGCGTTTGAAGACTTCTTTTTCCGAGTCTGTCTGCTGGACTATGAAAAGCTCTTACCGGCGATGAGGGCATTGAAGCAGCTCACGGACCAAACCAGCGATGTCCACATTCTTGGCGAAGGCACTGACTTGAAGTTCAGCATCAAAGGCCTGAGGAGTTACGTCTGCGGCGGCGAGAAGAACATTCCTGACGGAGAAGTATTCACTGCGCCCGTCAAGGATAGTGTCGAAGGCGTGCTCAGCTACAATGCACCCACCATTTATCAAGGAATCGCCTTCGATCAGATCAAGCTGGAATTCTCCAAAGGCAAGATCGTCAAAGCGACATCGAATGATACCAAGGCAATCAACCGCATCCTGAACTCCGATCCGGGAGCCAGGTTCATCGGCGAATTTGCTCTCGGCTTCCACCCGGAGATCCGCCATCCCATGCGCGACATCCTGTTCGACGAAAAGATTGCCGGCTCGTTCCACTTCACTCCCGGGCAGGCCTACGAAGGCGAAGCCGACAATGGCAACCGCAGTCAGGTACACTGGGACATGGTCTGCATCCAGCGTCCAGACTACGGCGGTGGTGAGATCTATTTCGATGGCAAACTCATCCGCAAAGACGGCCAATTCCTCGCCAAGAAGCTCGCCCCGCTGAATTCTTAGATGCCTCCAAGCAAACGAGCATGGTAGTCGATCGATCGTCTGAAGTATAGGATCTTCGTAATGATGGCGCGGTGCTTCTTCAGAACTCCGCGAACTTCAGGGGATCGCGAATACGCGTTCTGGCTCAGGAACTGGCCGACTTCGTAGGATAGGTCGTTCTTCAAATTCTGTAGCGCTCCGATCTTTGCGGAAACTTCGGCCACTTGTTTCGAAAGGCGTCCGATCTCAGTCCGGATGCCTGCTGTTTCCCTTGCCATTTCCTGCCTCACACGACCGATCTCTTCTTCGATCTCTTCCACTTCGTCCTCGATGGCATTGAGTTGTGCTGTATGCTTCGAAATGACGGCTTCGTCGCGGTCCAGTTGTCCCTGGATTTGCTCCATGGCCGCCAGCGTCTTACTCACTTCGTCGGCATAGCGGCCACCGCCCTCGTCGTCGTCCTGCAAGACTTTCACCTTCATCTCAAGGCCATTGAAAATGCCTTCGCGATATTCCGCAGCATCCCGGACTTCATCGATCGCGCGCATGACGTCGATCGCTTTTTCCATGCGGGTGCGCTTCTCATCTTTCAGCTTGCCGATTTGTACGCCGAAGTGGTCCTCGATCTTCTCCAAGGTATCGCGGACGTTTTCGTTCTCGACGGAGAGGTCTTCTCCCATGGTTCTCAACCTTTCCTGTTGACGCTCGTAATCGGTCATTTTCCAGTATTGCCCGGCGAGCTCCTGGATGTTCTGCGTGTCACGCCAAGCAAGACGTCCCAACAAGTCTTCCGCCTCACTCACGATTTGTTTTTCCTTCGAAAGCTGCGTACGAACGCTATGAGATTGCGTGATTCCAAATGTTCGGAAAAAGCGTCTTACAATGTAGCCAAATGCATTCATGCGGGGTGTGCTCACCGTACCAACGGGGCGATTTTCTATTGGATTAAAGGCCAATTCGTAGTGTATTGCAAATGCCTAAGGCGAAAAATGGCACGGATGCTGTCTGGAGAGATTTGTCCAAACTCCGTCCAGACGGTGGCTGAGGCCTGATGGCAGGCAATCATTGCCCCGTTTTGCTTGCGAATGATGCCTGATTCGCCAGATTGGAGCATTCGAATTACCATTTATGAACCGTAGATCACTCGTTCAACTCGTCGTCGTGGGGGCTTCACTCTCCACGGTCACTCAGCTGCATGCCGAAGATATCAATTTTGAGAAGCAAGTGCTTCCCGTTCTTGAGAAAAAATGCATGACTTGTCACCGGGAAGCTCACACTGATCCCGAAAAAGGGAGACTGAGGAAGCCGAAGGGCGACCTGCGCATGGATACGCCAGAGGATATAGTGAAGGCTGGTGAGTCTGAGAAACCTGCGATCGTCGCTGGCGAGCCCGACAAGAGCGAGGCTCTCGCGAGGGTATTATTGCCAGATGATAGCGACGATTTCATGCCTCCAAAAGGCGATCCGCTGACCAAAGATGAGATCGAGGCGCTTAAAAGCTGGATCCAGCAAGGTGCCAAGTTTGGAGACTGGAAGGGCACGAAATTCACTCCTGCAGGTGAAAAGCTCAAAGAGTGAGCCCCGCCCGCTCGTGTGGCCGTCACTAAGGTGAAAATGATTCATCAATCAGCCGACTCCGCCAATGGGTCGGCTGATTTTTTTGCACAAAGCGCATCGACCGCCGATCCTCACCTGGCGAGATTCGAACGACGAGATTCTTAAGGGCGTTCGCTGCTAGACGCCGGGCGACAATCAGTCCACATTCCTGTTATCAACGCCCAGAAACCGGGTTTCCTAGTTTTCCAAGATCTTATGACCTACTACGATTTGCTTTCGATTCCGGCTCGGAATGGGGTTCTGACGCTCTTGTCCGTGGCGAGTATGTTTCTCAGTGTGCCCGGATCGGCTTCTGCGCAGGAGGATGGAAGCGACGCTAGCACCCCGCTGGAGGAGGCGAGCTCGGACAGTGCGCTCGGGGCGAGGCAGAAGCGGATCAAGCGGTTGATGGGGGAACTCGAGCAGCAATTCGTGGATCTTTCGTCGAAGCTTGAAGAAGAGAATCCTGAACAGGCTGGCAAACTGGGAGAGGCCTACAAACGAGCGCGCAAGCTGCTTCTGCAGCAAAGGATGGACGCGATCGCCACGCTGCTCGACAGTGCCCAGTTGGAGAATGCGAGCGTCGAGCAGGACAAAATGCTGGCGGACATCAAGCAGCTGCTGGCCTACTTACTGACAGAGGATGCGCTCGAACGGTTGAACGAAGACATCAAGGAACTGGAAGCGTGGCAATTGGAGATTGATCGTCTGACTCGCGCCGAACAGAATTTGAAGAATGAAAGTGACACGCTTGCCGATAAGGAGGAGGCACTGGCTGATCTCGATAAACAGATCGCCAACGTTGAGGAGTTGTTGAAGAAGCAAGGGGATGCAGTCGCGGCGACGCAACTGGCGGAGCAGAACAAAGCTGGAACCGACGAACTCGACAAACTGGCAGATCAACAGGACGACCTTCAGCGGGAGACCGAGCAGGTGGCCAAGGAATTGGCTGAGCAAAAGAAGAGTGAAAATGCGCCGGGAGCCGTGCCTCTGCGAGATGCGGCGAAGGATCAACAAGCCGCCGCGGATAAACTTGGCGCTGGCGATCCAGCGATGGCGTCGACAGCCCAGCAGGAAGCGGTGAAGAAGATAGAAGAGGCGCTCGAACAGCTTAAGCAGGAGCGTGAGCGAGTCGAGAAGATGGACGAGTCTACCGATGAAAAGCTCGCCGATGAACAGGATGATGCCAACGAGCAGACGGGACAGCTTGGGCAGCAGATGGAGCAATCCGCTCAGGCGCAGGCCGAAGAAGTGCAGAAGGCGCAACAGAACATGAAGGCGGCCCAGGGCGAAATGGGCAAAGCATCAGAGAGCCTGAACAAGAGTGAGCCGGGTGGGGCATCCCCAAAACAGCAGGAAGCGATCGAACAGCTAAAGGAGTCACAGAAGGAACTGCAGAAGCGAATCGACGAGTTGAGGGACCAGGCTGCGCAGGCGCAGTTGGCTCAGTTGGAGTTGATTTTCAGGGACATGCTCGAAAGACAGAAGATCGCATCGGGAGCCACGCGTCAAATCGAAGAAACGAAAACAGTGAACGGAGGCAAGCTTGCCCGTGCGGATCGGCTGGCTGTCGGGCGGCTTTCGAAAGACGAGGCCGCACTGGCCGAGACGGCAGCGGAGGCAGAGCAATTGCTGGTGGAAGATGGTACCAGCATCGTCTTCAGAAGCATCGTCGGCGAATTGGGCAAGTCGCTGACCAACGTTGGCGAGCTTTTGGCGGATCAGCGCACCGGGGAGTTTGTGCAATTGGCACAGCTTGAGATTGAAGCGACCCTTGAGGAATTGATCGAAGCGCTCAAGAATGCCCAGGATTCTCCGAACGAAAATCCTCAGCAACAGAAGCCGGAAGGCAGCCCTCCAAGCAACCGCGAGCAGAGCCTGCTTCCTCCAGCTGCTGAGCTCAAATTGTTGCGCCTATCTCAGCTGCGCATCAATCGGCAGACGAAAGTGTTTTCGGCAGCGTTGGACAAACAACCTCTCGACGCGGTGCTGGAGCGCCAGTTCGAAGACGTCGCCGATGCTCAGGGGGGCATCCGCGAAATGGCGAGGGAAATGGCAAAGCTCTACCCGCCGCCGGGATCTCGACCCAATGCGGCACAGGCCCCCGACGGTGCGCCACAGGCAAGCCCGGCTCTGGAACTCGAAGGCAAGGCAGCGCCCGAGATCGCCCTGCCGCAACTCGCTGGTGGAGACTTCAAACTTTCCGAGATGAAAGGCAAAGTGGTGATCGTTGATTTCTGGGCGACCTGGTGCGGGCCCTGCGTGGCGGCGATGCCGATTCTGCTCAAGGTCGCGGAGGAATACAAGGCGAAGGGCGTCGTGCTACTGGGCTCGAATCAGGGCGAGGACGCAGACACTGTTAAGAAGTTTCTCGAAGAGAAGAAGTGGAACCTGAACGTTGGGATGGATCCAGACAGTAAGTCAGGGGCCGCCTACATGGTCACAGGCATTCCCCAGACAGTGATCGTCGGTAAGGACGGACAGGTAAAAAAAGTCCACATCGGATTCCGTCCAGACCTTGAGGCATTGATCAAGGGCGAGCTGGACGAAATCCTGAAAGAAGAAGAGCAGAAACCCTAGCCTAGCCTGGATTATTCATGAGCGATCTACTGCGACTTGCAAAAGACTCCATTTGCTGCGTTGCGCG
>JAQCER010000080.1 GCA_027618625.1 Verrucomicrobiota bacterium | reverse complement strand
TCCGCGACTGGAAAATGGCGGAACGTTGGAAGCGAACCTCGGTGTCCATGCGCTGAAGTTGGGTTTCGACGCGCTCATTTACACTTACAATCTGCGGCTGTTCGACCCCACATGGTTTAGCCCCAACAGCTCCAGGGACGTTCTGGTGGAGAAGCTGGCCCATCAGGTGAAGCATCGCCGATCTCCGAAGCGCCAAGTGGCCGCGCGCGCCTATCTGGAGTTTTGCCAGTTGGGGGGAAGTATCAAAATGGAAGATCTCTCGGTGCGCCTGTTGAGTCGACACCTGCGCGACGGCCATCCAATCCTCTGTGGATTGTCTGCCACCTGGCTCTACCGCCACGCCCGGGAGCATCCGAAAACGTGTGCTGACGATGACCTCAATGGCGAACCGGCCGGCCATTTTGTCGTTATTCATGGCTACGATGCAGTGCGGAGAACCGCCCGTGTCGCCGATCCTCACGAGGGCAACCCGCAGGAAACTGCATCCTACGAAGTACCCATGACGCGCCTCATCACCGCCATTCTGATGGGCGTGCTCACCTACGATTCCAATCTGCTGGTCATTTCTCCCTCCAAAACATCTAACAATGCCACGAAACCTGATCATTCTTGAACGCCCGGAACAGTGGGCGGACAAGCTTTCCAATGCTGAAGTCGTTTCGGCCCACGCCTACCTCACTGGAGCCTACGGGACTGGAGGCAGGAGGGTGCGCGTCTACAATCTGTGCCAGTCGTATCGCTATCAGAGCGCCGGCTACTACATTTCCCTGCTCGCGGAAGCCCGTGGCCACCAGCCGTATCCAAGTGTGTCGACGATTCAGGACATGCGATCGGCAGCCATCGCGCGATCTCTTTCAAAGGGCGTCTACGATCTGCTGCAATCGTCACTCGCCACGCTCAAAGGGGATCAATTTGTTTTATCGATCTACTTCGGAAAGAATCTGGCGAAGCGTTATGACCGTCTGGCCGCGCGCCTCGCCGCACTGTTTCCTTCACCACTCTTGCGAGCACAGTTTTCCAGGAAGAAGGGCAGCGGCAAATGGCACCTCACCAGCATCTCGGCCATTCCCACTGAGGACGTGCCTGCGGATCACTGGGACTTCGTGATCGAAGCGGCACATCTGTTTTTCAAGCGCCCACCGTCGTCATCGTCGCTCCCGAATCCAAGATTCTCCATCGCCATCCTCACCGACAGCAGCGAGCCGAAGCCACCCTCAGATGACAAGGCACTGCGCCGATTCGCTGACGCCGCCCGCAAGCTGCGCATGGAGACGGAGATCATCACGCGGGAGGACTTGCCACGACTCGGCATCTTTGACGGGCTGTTCATCCGGGCCACCACCAGCGTGAATCACTTCACCTATCGCTTCGCCCGGCAGGCCGAGGCGAAGGGGATGACGGTCATCGACGATCCGGTGTCTATCGTCCGCTGCACCAACAAGGTATTCCTTTCAGAGATCCTGACACGTCACAAAGTCCCGACGCCGCGCACGCGCATCCTCTACCGGGAGAATCTCGCGACGATCGAGACTGAACTTGGCCTGCCACTCATTTTGAAGCTGCCTGACTCCGCGTTTTCCATTGGCGTACAAAAGGTAAGCACCACTGAGGAATTGCGCGCCGCAGCGAAGGAAATGTTCAGCGCTTCCGATCTTATTATTGCTCAGGAATATTTACCTACAGACTTCGACTGGCGCATCGCCGTGCTAGAAGGGTATCCGCTTTTCGCCTGCAAGTATTTCATGGCACGCGGCCACTGGCAGATTTACAACAATCGCGCTGCGGTCAAGCGAGACCAGTCAGGCGACTTCGAATGTGTTCCGTTGGAGCTCGTGCCCAAGCAGATCGTCCAGGCGGCAGTGCGAGCGTGCGAAGTGATAGGGCGTGGCCTGTACGGTGTTGACGTGAAGGAAATCGACGGCCGCCCGAGTGTGATCGAGGTCAACGACAACCCGAGTCTCGATGCCGACGTCGAGGACAGACTGCTGCGCGAACGGTTGTGGGATCGGCTTGCGGAAACCTTCTATCGCAGGATGGAGGCACATTAGTCCTGACATGAGCTACCGACTCCTCGAACGCCTGGGCGTTGAACTCGAATACATGTTGGTGAGGGACGATTCCCTGGAGGTGGCACCGATCGCCGATCAGGTTCTGTTCGATGCAGGTGCCGGTGCCGATGGTGACCTGCCGCGCGGCATGTTTTCCTGGTCTAACGAACTCACCAACCATGTCGTCGAGCTGAAGACATTGCGTCCTGTAGAGCACCTTGAGCATGTCCACCTCGCTCTACATGCAGAGGTCAGCTGGTTTCGCGAGCAGGCAGCCAGGCATGGCTGCACGCTGCTGCCGACGGCGATGCACCCGTGGATGAATCCTTCCACAGAGACGGTGCTCTGGCCACATGACAATACCGGTGTCTATCAGGCGTACGACCGTATTTTTCACTGCCAGGGTCACGGATGGGCCAATGTGCAGAGCACCCATCTCAATCTCTCGTTTTCCGGTGATGCGGAATTTGCGAAGCTGCACGCAGCCATTCGAATCCTGTTGCCGTTGATTCCGGGCATTGCCGCGAGTTCCCCGATGGTCGAAGGAAAATGGTCCGGGCACCACGACTCGCGCCTGTTTTTCTATCGCGACAACCAATCGCGGGTGCCGGAGATTGCGGGCAGTGTCATTCCCGAGCCTTTGTACTGCGAGGCCGACTACCGGCGAGGTATCTTTGAGCCCATCGCCACAGCCATGCAAACGCACGACCCGGATGGCATCCTCGAACTGGATTTCCTCAATTCCCGTGGCGCGATCGCTCGCTTTGATCGTGGTTCGATCGAGATTCGTCTGGTTGATATTCAGGAGTGTCCTGCTGCCGATCTGGCGATCCTTGAGGTAATTGTTGAGTCGCTTCGCTGGATCGTGAAGACGATCGATTTCGAAACTATCCGATCCGCCCGCACGGATGATCTGGCGAAACTGTTGTGGCAGACCGCGCACCTCGGTGGGGATGCAGTTGTGGAAATTGCCGAGATTCTCGATCTGTGGCAATTCAACGAACCGGTGGCCGCGTCCGTCATCTGGCAGTCGCTATTTGACGAAGTCGGCGCTCACCTTTCGAAGTCAGCCCTGAGAACGTTCGCATCGATTCTGGTCACCGGGACATTATCCGATCGCATCCGCAATGCCGTGGGTCAAAACTCGGACCATGGACAGATAGCGAAAATCTATCGCAACCTGGCGAACTGCCTGGCAATGAACCGACTCTTCAAAGCGTAGCCGCACCAGCGCATGCAGCTTATCCTCACATGCGAACATTTTTCCGCAAACATTCCACGTCGCTGGTCGCAATCCTTTGCGCTGGCGCAAGAGGCACTGTGCAGCCACCGTGGCTGGGACATCGGCGCTCCTGCCATCTACCGTTCCCTCATGCCGCTGGCCTCGTCTGCTTTTCGTGGCAACCACTCTCGCCTGCTGATCGACCTCAATCGCAGCGAGAAGCACTCGCAATGTTTCTCTGAATTCTCGCGCGGCTTGCCGAAGCACGAGCGGCAGGAACTCATTGAGACCATCCATCGACCGTTCCGCAATCAGGTGCGCGACGCAGTTTCGGAAATCATCGCATCTGGAGACCGCGTCCTCCACCTCTCTGTCCACACGTTCACGCCCGTGCTTCACGGCGTGACAAGAAATGCCGACATTGGCCTGCTCTATGATCCATCTCGAAAGTCGGAGAAGCAATTCGCAGGATTGTGGGGAGCGCAATTTCCAGCAATGGGTCGGGTGCGATACAACTACCCTTACAAGGGCACTAGCGACGGCCACACCACGGCACTGCGGAGGATTTTTACGCAGGAAGTTTACTTAGGTATCGAACTGGAAGTGAACCAGGCCATGACAAAAAGCAGGGGCACTGCCTCTGCTGTAGCTGAGGCACTTCGAGCAGTTCTTTGAACTTGCGATCGCTTTGGTCTTGAACGGGCTCCCCAAGGTAAGTTAGCCTTCGTTCCTTTCACAGCAAGATGTTGTGAGTTTTAGGGGCGCTCAAAAGCAAAATGCACTCTTGTTACCCAACGATTAGCTTAAGGCAGCGGTTATCTGCCAGCTGCAACCAATGGCGAATGCTTGTGGTTGAAACATCCATGATCGTGAATGGCAGCTGGGGGCGCTGGATATCTTGCTGGTTTTCAGACGCCTTCTGGATCCTCATGACGTATCGATTGCACCGAGCGGGATACCTTCTCTTCGGAAAATTCTGGAAAGCAATTCGCGTGGTCGCCGCACCCGCCACGTTCGTCTTGCGTCCATGGATCGGGCGACACGAGATTCCCTACGAAGCGGACATCGACGTCGGACTGAAAGTTCTCCACCCATCTCTCGGATGCGTAATCTCCAGGCACGCGGTCATCGGAAAGAATTTTTTGGTTGTCGGCGGCGGCGGTATCGGCACCCGAAGTAACGCCTATGATGGAGTGTTCGCGATTGGCGACAACGTCTCCCTCGGAATGGGAGCATCCATCATCGGCCCAATCAGAATTGGGAGTAACGTAAGCATTGGGGCTGGCGCTGTGGTCATCCATGATGTGGTTGACGGAAAATCCGTAGCGGGTGTTCCGGCGCGGGTTATTGGATCCATCGAAAGTGGTCAGGATGGACACGCATTTGACGCTGCCGACCTCTATACCCTGCCGCTTTTTGTCGATCAGAACGATTCGAGAAACTGGCGATAGAACTGCACGCCTTCTTCCAGCGCGGCGATCTCGATGTACTCGTCTTTGGTGTGGGCTTGGGCAATATTCCCCGGCCCAGCAGCGACCGCAGGAATGCCAGCTGCTGCGAGATACGCGGCATCGCAAAACCACGGGGCACCGACCAGCTTGCGCTTGCCCGCAGCGAGCTTGGTGATGAAGGAATCTTCCGGGTTGTTGTCCATCGGCGCTGCACCACTGAGCACCTGGAGCTCGACGTCCAGATCCTCTGACTCGGCAAGGGTCTCACGCAGGAGTTTTTCTGCACCGTATGCGTGCAGCGCTGGCGTGATTCGCATGTCGATCTGCATCTCGCAATGATCCGGGACGATGTTCGTACGACTGCCGCCGCGAATGATGCCGATGCTGGTGGTACTGGTGCCGAGCACTGGATGGGCGAATGCTGAGGACTCTACTTTCGGCCGAAACTGGTTGTAGAGCACGTCCACGACCCGCGCCATCTTCACGATCGCGTTCTCTCCCAGGTGAGGAGCGGAGCTGTGCACGGCGACACCGGAAGTGGTGAGCTTCGCCCAGAGATTTCCCTTTGTGGTATAAACAATGTCGCAGTCGGTAGGCTCGCCGATGAGGGCGAAGTTGTAGACCGCGTGGTGCTCTGCAAAGTGCCGAGAACCGGGCTGCGCGGTTTCTTCTCCCATGAACGCGGCGAAGTGTACCTCCACGTTCAGATCAGGCAGGCGATCGCCAATTTCCTGCAGCGCGATCAGCATCGCCGCCATCGTGCCCTTCGTGTCACAGGCTCCGCGGCCATAGATGCGACCATCGCGCACCTCTCCGCCGAAGGGATCGATGGTCATGCCATCAATAGTGACCGTGTCGAGATGCGGGGCAAGGAGAATCTTTGGCTTGCCGCTATTGCTGCCACCGGTGGTCGGAAATCGTCCGATGACATTGGGTCGATCCGGCAGGATCTCTTCGAGCACCGCTTCTGCGCCGATCGACTCCAGAAACTGCGCCACGCGTTCCGCCATCCGTTTCTCCCCGGTGAACTCCGAGGCAGGTGCACCATCAGGATTGACACTGGGGATCGCGATCAACTCGCGCAAGAGCTGGACGACAGGGCTCATTCGACGGGGCTGTACAGGGCTCGATACCATTCGACATACTTGCGCACGCCTTCCCGTAGCGGCGTCTGTGGTTCGTATCCCAAATGCTCACGCGCCTTCGAAACATCCGCGGAAGTCATGGGAACATCACCAGGTTGCTCCGGCAGTTCGTTGATCAACGCTTTCACCCCCATGGCATCTTCGACTGCGGCAATCATCTCATTCAACGTCACCGTCTGCGAGCCACCAAGATTGAAAATGTCGAACGGTTGCCCGTCGTAGCTTAACGCACCCATGATGCCCTGAACGATATCATCAACGTAGGTGTAGTCGCGGCCAGTGTCACCGGAACCGTAGCGATCGATCGGCTTGCCTTCATCCATCAGACGGACAAACTTCGAGATCGCAAGATCGGGGCGCTGACGTGGGCCGTAAACGGTGAAAAAACGCAGGCACACGACGTTCATATCGTGCAGGTGCGAAAAGTTTGAACAGATCTGCTCTCCAGCAATCTTGGTCGCGGCGTACGGACTGATGGTGCGCAGAATCGGATCGGACTCCGCAAAGGGCACCTTCTTGTTTACCCCATACACGGAAGAACTCGATGCAAAGATCACGCGCTTGATTCCGGCATCGCGGGCGGCTTCCATAACATTGAAACTGCCGTCCACATTCGTGGAAAAATACAGGCGCGGCTGCTCGATCGACGGGCGCACACCCGCGCGCGCTGCCAGATGAATAACAACGTCCACACTTTCCATGGAATCATGGACTGCGGCCAAATCTCGCAGATCCCCCTCCACCACGCGCACCGGTTTTGCGAATGCCTCGACATTGGCACGCTTGATCGCCGGATCATAGAAGTCGTTGAAGTCGTCTAGAATCGTAACTTCTCCATCCTCGGCTAGGAGACGGTCAACCAAATTGGAACCGATGAATCCGGCACCTCCAGTTACGAGAAAACGCATAGGTGTCGACAATTGCCCGCCGAAGCGACACCCGCAAGGAAAAGTTCCTATGCACTGGGGAATTCCTGATTCTCAGGCTCTGCTGTCGCGGCCGACCTCCAGTTCTTTCAGCTTCGTCGTCAGGTGGCTAGCAACGGTTTTGAGAACCATGATGCGGGCGAAACGCTTGTCGTTGGCTTCAACCCGCGTCCAGGGGGTGCGGCTGGTGCTTGTGCGTTCTACGATATCGTTGACGGCCGTTTCGTACTCCAGCGGCCGCAGTTGCGCGGTTGCGCCAGTCCTCGTCAGTCAGTAAGGTTGGTCGAATTCGAGATCCATTATTTCAAATCAACGTTTCCCATTTTGCCAGAGGGGGGAGAAGGGGTGGCAGCGTTCTTTTTCCACTTGTATCACCACCTCTCTCTCCTAACGTCGCCATCAAAACCCTCACATGCCACACGGAGATCTCTGGTCGGTTTCGGTGATATTAATGCGGGTATCCGGCCTGTCGATACCGCCGGTGCCGCTAACATTCTTCAAAAGTTCGGTGGCGGTGTGCTGCTTTGTAATCGCTGTGCCGATCGTCGGTGTTCCTTTTTTCGTGAGGCTGGAAGCCGAGGCCTATGTGCGGCTGGCTTGTAGTGCGGTGCTCGGGATTTCGATTGCTGATACCATGTTCGCTGCCGCGCTGAATCGCCTGGGAGCGAGCTTGCAGGCGCTGGCGGATTGCATCTACTCCCCTGCGATCGCGGGCGTTGGTTTTCTGATGTTCGGTGAGTTGCTCGGGCCGTGGTAACTCGTGGGTGGCGCCCTCGTGGTATCGGGAGTCGCAATCGGAATGCGAATCACCGCGGAAGTGAAAAGTTCGCGCGATCTTTATGTGGGCATCGCCTTGGCAGCGACAGCGCACATCATCATGGCAATTGGAATTCTGATGGTTCGCGATTTGATCCGCGACCACTCGGTAATCTGGGTCTCTGGCGTGCGCTTCACCATCGCCACCCTCGTGCTCGGGATTGTATCCGCGACGCGCATGCCGGTGAAGCAGTTGTTCCTCGGGTTCGCCCGGGGCGATGCGTGGAAGATGACGATTCCAATGGCGTTGCTCGGCCCCTTAGCCTCCGCTATTTTCTGGGTTGCCGGATTCAAGTATCTGACAGCTGGGCGCGCAGCCATCTACAACCAGCTTTCAACTGTCTTCATCATCCTGCTGGCATGCGTCTTCCTGCGCGAGAATCTCACTCGCCGCAAGTGCATCGGGCTTGCCCTCGCAGTGCTTGGATCCGTGCTCGTTGCCACACACTGACTCCAGCGTTTCGGCAAACTCCATCAGGACATAGTCGCCCAGCCGGCTTGTTCCTTCGCCCACAATGCTGAATCCCCTGGCCTGATAAAAACCTTGGGCCTTGATGTTCTCCATGCAACATTTCAGTCGGACTGGCCGCCCGATATTCTGAAGGCATTCTTTGAGCAACATGGAACCCGCTCCCTTACCGATAAAATCAGGGTGCACGAAAAGGTTGTGGACGAAATGTTTGGGTTGCCAGACCGAGATGAATGCCACTGGGCGATCGTCCTCATGGACCACCCAGATCATCTCGCCTTCCGTCTCACGATCGAAATCGTCGAGCGAATATTGATCACAATCAGCCCATTCGAAGGAGCGCCTTCTGGACTCAAGATAAACTTCCCGCAGCGCTCCACGATCAGTTTCGATGAACGTTCGAATCTTCATCCAGAAGGTTAGCATACAATTTCTTGCGCGCGGCCGGATTGACAGCACCTTTTCTAGCTATCTATCTATCTAAGCAATGACCGTCCGGCAAAAAAGCTCCGTCAAGCCCGGATCACTCCAGACGAAAGATCCTCGGCGCGCTGATTCATCATCGATCAAGAGAAAATCGATACCTCGACGAGGTTCTGATCGGGATCGCGAACGTAAACGGACCGGATTGCTCCGATGGCTCCCGTTCGAGCAACTCGCCCGAGCTCGATTTCCACTTTGGCCTGATTCAAGTGATCCACGATCTCTTCAATGCTGGTGCTCGCGATCAAGCAGAGATCAGCGCTGCCTTTCGTTGGGACTGGGCGTGCGGCGCAAGTTCTGCGCCGCCAGATGATGATTGATTGATTTTTTGCGATCCGA
>JAQCER010000079.1 GCA_027618625.1 Verrucomicrobiota bacterium | reverse complement strand
GGAGAAACGCGGCATTCTTGAGCACTCATTCAATCGCATTTTATCTTGCGGTGGACTCGAACCACGAAAATAATATGGGACAATCTTGACATTTTCATTACATTTATGAAAATTTCTGCTGGTCCCTGTGTTGCCCCTAAACCAATCCAACTGAACCAATGAAGTCCCTTATTGTCTCCTCTCTGACCGCAATCGCTGCGATCTCCACTGCCTACGCCGGTCCCACCTCGGTGCCTAACATGTCGATCGCCGAGCCACAGAACGAGATGGCGGACAGCTTTGAAGCTGGCCGTGGATTGCTCACCCTCGAAGGGCCTTCTGGAATGTTCATCAACCCGACCTCAGCCACGCTGCCTCGGAACACGTTCACACTGCAATATTGCTTCTTCCTTCCAGACAACAATTCGGACGTCGTGGGCCATGGATTGCTGGCTGCCTATGGCGTGACAGATTGGTTGGAGCTCGGTGCATACGGCAACTACATCGACATCAATGCCGGAGCTGACGATGAGCTTACCGGAGCCGGGCCCTTCGCTCGTGTTCGCTTGATCGAGCCCGATGGGATCATCCCGCAGGTATCGGTTGGTGCCTACTCACGGTTCAGCAGCGACGACGCTCTGCCAGAGAAGATTGGTGCATTTGCTGCAGCTTACACCCGAGTGCCCCTCGATGAGGCAGGCTTCCTGAAGTCAGTTGGCTTCCACTACGGTGTTCGCAATGTCTGGCTCGACAGTACTGACGACACGTTCAACGGCTTCATTGGCGCTGAGTTGCAGTTTCCTTACCGTTTCTACATCGTGAGTGAAGTCTCCACGAAAGACGACGATACCCAGAGCGAAGTCCCCTATTCATTCGGCGTCCAATGGCGCGCAGCTGGCGTCAACATCAGTGTTGCTGGTATTCAGGACGGAAACCTTGACGACCCTGGCTTCTACTTCGGAATCGGTTACGGAATCACATTCTAGTCCACGCCGAAGGAAGGTAGGCATTGCGCAGCAGGATCCACAGGTTCTTCCCCATTCTCTTTGGGGTGGTGGTTGTCTTCCACCTTTCCGGGTGTGAGTCCCTGGATACCTCTGCGGGGCGAGAAGGCACTGGCATTCAAATTGGCGGCGCTATTTATGCCGAGATCAAGTACAAGCAACTGACAAGTGCAGAAGCTGAGCGGGTGAGGATCGACGCGCAGCGTGTCTTCGACACCAAAGTTCAACGTGAGGTCGAGAAGCAGCGAGCCAAGGCGAAGGCAAAACCAAAGCCAAAGCCGAGCGTAAAACCTCAGCCGAAGCCTGCTCCCAAGCCGAGCCCGAGCCCGAAGCCCAAGCCGACATCGCCCAGAGCGCCCGATCGACCGCCGGCACCTGCACCCAAGCCAGAGCCAACAACGCCAGCCCCAAAGGACGAGACACCATCCGCTCCCAGCCCGGCTGACACTGCAGCTGAAGACGCTGCTCTCGAGCAAAAGATCCGACAGGTTGCCGTACAGACGGTGAAGGCGAAGTACGGAACGAACATTGCAGTTCCCGTCAAGAACCCGGACAACAAGGCGGTGGTAGCCTTCGCAACCGTCGTGGGTGAACGGGTCTCACTAACGACCACGTTTGCCTACGAATTGGACATCAGTGGAGCGGCCATCGCCAAGGCAGCCCAGAAAAACTCAACGGTCAAGCTGGACGGAGGCAGTTACGCTCTTCTGGACGAAACGGATGTATCCATCTCCAGCCCCTGATTTCATATAGAACGCAGCCCTTGTAGGATGGGGCTTTGACATAGCATGTGTGGATTCTCGCTACCCGAGGTAGACGCTCGTCTTTCGGATCGGATATCCGATTCTGATGCGGCGTTCTTTCGTGAGCACGGCGTTCTCCTGATGAAAAACGTGATCGCACCAGAAGAGCTGGCAGTCGTGAAAGAGGAGTCCATGGTACTGGTGGAGAAAGCCATGGATCCTGAACTGGACGATCCAGACTACAAATATGCCACCCATCCGTCGACGGATGCGAGAGTGCCTTTCCGAATCGACTACCTTACGCACAAGATGCAGTCGGCTCGCGTCCTCCTGGCGCATCCGTTTATCTTGAAATCGGTCGAGATACTCTGCGGTCGCAATTTTATCCCGACATGGGAGAGCAAGGTATTCAAGCTTGCTGGCACTGGTGCAGCGGTGAACTGGCACCGAGACGCAGGCCCGACACTCCCGGCGGAAGCGCCAGTGTTCTTCGCTGATTTCTATCTCGATGACGCAGACGAGTCGACAGCACTCCGCGCCATCCCTGGCTCGCAAAAACTATCGCGAACCGATGCCATGAACCGCATCAATGCGCTCAATGAAGCCGAACAATTCGCCGGCGATGACATAGTCATTCTACCGATGAAGGCGGGCGATGTGCTGTTCCACAATGTTCATACGCTGCACGGCTCGCCCGCTGCCAGTAGTGCCCTGCGGCGAGTCATCTACTTCGCCTTCCGGTCGATCGAGGTAGAGAAGATCACCAGCCCTAACATGCCCGCCTTTATTCCTGCCAAACAACGCGTTCTGGCCGCTTGCCTTCAAGCACGTGCAAATGCTCCCTACATCCACGGCGAAGCACCGTTCTCTTACTCGCCGGATCCCGAATGGCTGCCTGAATTAGGAGACCTGAGCGATGTAAAATACCATATTCCTCACCTCGAACTTTGACCGAAAGAGATGGAATTGAGGCTCCAACCAGTGGAGGAAGCCCCAATTCTGCCGTTTCTGCAGATTCCATCCGCAGCTTGTAATCAATTGAAAACAAGCGATTTACCGCTTCTTCTGTCATTTTGACCCAGGAAATGCATAGAGTATTTCTGTGCTTACGAGAAACCCACGCCAATTCCCTGACTGCCTCTCTATGGATTCATCCGAAGTCTGCTCCAACTTGTTGAATGAACATTGTCTGCTGACGATCGCTCGCCGCGCGGCCACTCTGGAAGAACGCATCGGCGCGCCTACACCTGCCAGTTCCGGCAGTGACATTGCTGCCAATGAGCATCGCTTCAGCGCGTGGAAATCCGCCGCCGCTCGTGGAAGTGAACAGGGGTTCGCGAGGCGCCTTGAGTGGGATGACTGGTCGCATGACATCGCTATTTCCATCCTCGGTGTTGAACTCGCCCAAGAGATCGCTCCCCTGCCCTATCTCGATTTCCTACGCGCTCTCGAAGGCGGCAACTGGTCGCCTGCGGAGACCGCCGAATTCATCACGAATCACAAGAAAATGGCCGAGCAGCGACCATTCATTCCTTTCTATCTGCCCTTTCTCAAAGCCGCACGAAACTCCCTCATGACATCTGCTGGAGGAGCGCTTGAGTCGGCATTCGTTGACGCGTTTGAAAGCACTCTTCTGGAGGAGTTATCTCAACTGGCAACGGCGCCTCTCTTCGATTCCTTCGAGCGATTCCGCAAAGCACAGGGCACTACGCCCGGTGCCGGCAGCGATGCCTGCTACATGGCGTTTCTTGATCACCTGTTGAATACGGGCGGCGCAGCCGAGTTCTTCAGCGAATACTCGATGCTCGCCAGATTGATGAGTTACTCCACCACTTCGATGGTCACAGTGATCTGCGAGATCGCAGCCCGTCTTCGCGATGATCGGCAAGCGATCGCTGATCGGCTATTTGGCGGCAAAGATCTGGGCCAGCTTAAAACCCTATCAAAACCACTCTCCGACCGTCACTGTGGCGGACGTAGGGTCTATCGCCTTGAGTTCAGCAGTGGCGCCCGAGTCATCTACAAGCCCAAGGATATTGCCCACGAAAATGCATTCGGCACGTTCGTCGGCAAGCTGCGTGAGGATGGGTTGCAACATGCGCCGCGCACGCCTGTTGTGCTTTGCCGCGATGGCTATGGCTGGCTAGAGAACATCGTTCAAGAGCACATTGCTTCCGAAGAGGAACTGGAAACCTACTACCGCTGTGCTGGCACCCTGCTCGCACTTGTCTACCTTCTGGATGGAAACGACTGCCACATGGAAAACGTTATCGCCACTGCAGGCAGCCCTGTCCTGATCGATGTCGAGTCGCTGCTGCAACCACGCATGCCACAGAAGTCGAGCAGCGGCACCTTTTCGCTCGCGGCGCAGCGTGTCCGGAACTCAGTGCTCAGCACGGGCCTGCTTCCACAGTGGCAGACGAATCGCCTGGGGGGCTACTTTGACACCAGCGGTTACAGCGGCACCGGCGGCTATGCCTCCGCCCAAACCAAGCGTACCTGGCACAGCCCGAACAGCGATGACATGTCGTTCACGGATCGCAATCCCATCGCCGCACCCGCAGCGAACCTTCCGATCTTCGAAGGAAAGCCGCAGTCAGCCGACGATCATCTCGGCGCGCTGGTGGCCGGATTCAGTGATGCCTGCACCTTCATTGTCTCGCACAAAGAACGCGTCGCTGCCCACCTTCAGGGAATGTTCGACAGTCCTACGCGGCTGATCTTTCGCGCCAGCACCCACTACGGGCAGCTGTTGCACCAGTCGCTTTCACCAGCCGCACTGCGCCTGGGAATCGATCGCAGCATCTTGCTCGAAAACATCTTCCGAGTTGCAACGGACTCGGCCGATCGTCCAGCTTACTGGCAGATCCTCAAACAGGAGAAACAGATGCTGGAGCAACTCGACGTCCCCTACTTTGCCATGAGCACCTCGAGCTGTGATCTCGCACTCGATGGCAAAGTGGTGTGCCGAAATTTCCT
This sequence comes from Verrucomicrobiota bacterium, assembly GCA_027618625.1. GTDB lineage: Bacteria > Verrucomicrobiota > Verrucomicrobiia > Verrucomicrobiales > DEV007 > JAGROY01. The sequence continues at coordinate 4,244 of JAQCER010000079.1, read as the reverse complement.
CGACTGCTCGGGCAAAGACCGGATCGCCCTGCGGCTTGAGGGGTTCTCCGAGAGTCACGTTGAGGAACAGATTGAACTGATCCGCTCGGCGTTCGTAACACCAGATCACATGGCATCGCTGGCGAATGTAGGCAAAGGGGCCGACGCCATCGTTGCCCAGGTCAAACCCGTGCATCACGACAGCCTGCTGGCGTCTGCTGAATGGATTGCCAACTCCCTCGCGGCGAATTCGATCCGTGGACGCGACGGCTTTGCCACCTGGATGGCGCCTGCCTATCTGCAACCGGACGCGCTGAATCAACGCGGCGTCAGCTACTACCTTTACAGCGGATGCGCAGGAATCGTGCTGTTTCTCGCTGCTGCCGAATCGGTGCTGATGAAGGGGGCTTACACTGAACTTATCGACAGTGCGATCAGACCGATCGAGAACATCCTCGGCAGTAAAGATGTCGTCGGGCTCCTTGAGAAAGAAGGCATCGGCGGCAGCAGTGGACTGAGCTCTCTGGCTTATGCCCTGACCTGTGTCGCCAGGTACCTCAAGGATGATCGGTATATCGCAATCGCCACGGCACTCTGTGAGCACATCACCACCGAGCGCATTCTCAGCGATCGATCACTGGATATCATTGGCGGCAGTGCCGGTGCCGTCTTGTCACTGCTCACGCTTTACGGTGCGACTTGCGATGGAAAGATCCTCGACATCGCAATCACCTGTGGTCGCCACCTCTGCGATCAGGCGGTGGAGAATGCCGACGGCAGCGTCGCGTGGCGATCCGTTCCCGATGGTCTTCTGCTTGCAGGATTTTCCCACGGCACTGCCGGAATGGCGTTGGCGCTGGCGCGGCTCCACGCCGCCTGTGGCGACCCAAGGTTTCTGGAGTTGGCGTGGAAGGCCATCCAATACGAGCGCACGGTTTACGATGCCGAGCAGCGCAACTGGCCGGCTTTTCTTCCACGGGGGAGAAAGCGCTTTATCAGTACCTGGTGTCATGGCGCGCCCGGAGTCGCGCTCGGACGACTCGGCTGCCTCAACCTTTTTCCTGACGAGCAACGTTCGGGCATGCTGCAGGAATTGCAGATCGCACTCGACACCACAGTTGCAACCGGCATCACTCAAATCGATCACCTTTGCTGTGGCAATTTCGGTCGCATCGACATTCTGTTCACTGCCGGTCGCCAGTTGCAGGATCAGCGCCTGAAGGAGATAGCAATGGCCGGCGCAACGCTTGTCCTTCAACGCGCCAGGGAGAACAGAGCGTTCAGCCTGGCGACTGACCCTCAACGAAACGCCTGCTTCCAACCGGGATTTTTCCGCGGCATCAGCGGCGTCGGCTACGCCCTGCTTCGATTCGCGGAACCGGAACAGATTCCCAGCGCCATGCTGTGGGAGGTGCCTGATTGAGGCGAGCACTGGTAGTGCTGTATGCTAGTGCTCGAAGCTGGGCGTGGGTCTCCGCATTCGTCGGAGCAGAAGAGCGACCATACCCTGTCTGGGACTGAACAGCCAGGCGAGCACGAACAAGGTCATTCCAACGACGACAAGTGCGGCAGCGTGCCGACAATTCAATAGATTCGCCAGTTGGAAACCTAACGCTGCACTAAGGAGGCTGTGCAACACCGTCAGCCACAAAATAACAGGCAGCCGCGTGCTTAGATTAGAAGAGATGCGGTAGCGCCGGGCACAAAGCACCGCGATAACGAGAATACTGCCAACCGCCTCCACGCCTCCAATGAGGCGAACCTCTGCCCACGTCAGCGCAGCAGCCGGTCCAAACAAAATCTTCTTTCGATAGGCTACCGTCAGGTCGTGAATCTCAAGCGCAGGCACTTTGGCGGCGGCCACCTGGACGTCAGCACTTGCATATGGCTTGTCTGAAGCCGGTGTAGTATATGACATGACGCAAAATTCCTGGAACACTAGCGTTCCGGTAACATTCCTTTCTCAGCGGAACTCTTGGCCGCTTCGTTCAACCTCTCCGGGGTGATACCTGCCTTCAGCTCGGAGGCAATCTTGTAGGCGTTGTACTTCATCATCCCCACGTAGGTGCGCACATCGATATTCTCTCCGGTGAGCGGCAGCTCTGTTTCAGGCCCCGGGTCGTCACCCGCGGCAGAGTTCTTGGCTGGTGGCTTGTAGTCGACAAGATCTTTGATCATTGCCACGGCCTCTCTTCCAATGTCTTCAGCGACGTAGCCATCCTGCCAGGAGTCGCCTAGCAGGTCTTTCAGCTGGGCAATCTTCTCGATTCCCCCGGAGATCTCCCGCCCCGCACGATCGAAGATCTTCTGCCCCTTGTCGCTGAACATGCGAATGTGAATGGACTTATCCGGCAGCCTTCCCAGATAGATGTTGCCGACCCCTGCATCAGGCAATTCCTTTGCAGAGCCAATCTCCTGGAGGCGGAGCTTGAACGTCGGAGTATAGTCTCCGCCCAACGAATCGGAGTAAAGCAAACCACCGATCTTCACCTTCGCATCCGTGGCAACTCGTTGAATCGGGCCCTTGTTCGTACTGGTCTCCACAAAGATCACCGGAACTTCCAGCTCTTTTACGAAATCCACCATCTTCGCGATTTCACTAGGGGTCACTTCCCCGACGGTTGAGATCCCCTGAAGACTCGCGACCTCAAACTGATAGGCGCGCCCCCAGTAGCCGAATGCGTCGTGGCTCGTAACCAGCACGCGGCGGCGGGGATTGGCCCACGGCACATTCGCCACTTGTCCTTTGATCCAGTCATCAAGGCGCTTCAATTCGAATCGATACGCATTCCCGCGAAGCTCGAAACCACTCGCTGCATAGGGTGCAACTTCCTTGAGAGCATCGACTACTGAGCGAACGCATTCTGACCACAACATGGGATCACCCCACACATGCGGATCCGGGTGAATCCCCTCCGGCTTCATGATGCGGTCCCCAGAAATTCCAGCGCTCACGGCAACTGTTTCCACCCCCTTCTCTTTCAACTCCTTGTAAACGTTCTCAACCTTCCCCTCAAGGCTAAGGCCATTGTAGAAAATCAGATCCGCTGTCCTCAACTCAAAAATATCCCTCGCCGTCAACGTAACTTGGTGAGGATCCCGGCCCGGCGGCATCAACGTTACCAGTTCTACGGAGTCGCCCGCGACATTCGCCACCAGATCTGCAACGATCGTCGTCGTCGCGATCACCTTTGGACGACTGCCATCGCCAGTACCACCCGATTCGCCCGAGTCGGTCGCGCCGCCAGATGTGGCATCAGATGCTGTATTCTGGTTGCAACCAATCATCGCCAACGCAATCGCTAAAGGGATTGCCACCAAACACACTCCCCGAACAGCCCGCGAACCCACTAAACAGAACTCTGCCGAAATAAACTGTCTGATACTCTCCATATTGAGAGTTAGGTACGCCTAATTCTCAGGTTGTCAAGGTCGACTGTCACCGGGAAACGCTCCGCTCGGCTCATTTTCACTGGATGCGACCGCTGTCTCTGCAGTCTCTGCTGTCTCTGCAGTCTCCGTCTGCTTTCCGCTGCCAGACTCCTTTGGCTTTTCGAACAGCATTTTCACGCCCACGAGGATCAGGAGAATCGCGAATCCCCGGGTCAAGGCAGTCGTGCTGAATGCCTTGAGCCGGTCGGCGATAGAGAAGCCGACGATCGCGGAACCCACTGCTGTGAAAGCGAAAATTTGCCATTGGATGAGCCTGTCCTGCGCAAACTGAAATGAGATGGCCAAAGCGGTGATGACGATTACGGCAGCAGATGTGGCGATCGCCTGCTTTTGATCGAGATCGAAAAAGTATTTGAATGCTGGCACCATCAGAATCCCTCCTCCCACGCCAGCCAGCGCCGCGACGGCACCGGCGCATGCACCAATCAAGAGAGCGATAATCAGAATTTTCATCAGGTTTCAATAGGGCAGCTTTTGCGAGCCCCCTTCTTCGGTCAAGTTCCCGTGATAATGCGGATGACCAACTGGCACAGCACGGTTTTGTGATCAAGTTGGGTCGTAACAAGACGGGTATTGGCTTCAAGGCATGCCGCCATTCCCTTCCGGAGTTGATCAGCGGTAAAACTTTTCACTTCTCGCGAAGCTAGAAACAACGGATAGGCGCTGATTTTACCGTCCTTCGTCCGACCGATCCATGACGTCTCCGACGGGGGCAGTCTGTCCAACTGGGCCTGATAGTCACCGTATTGGTATGCCCGCAACCTGAACTGCTCTTCAATAAGTTTGGCATAAAAAAGGTTCCGAGTTTTTGG
>JAQCER010000078.1 GCA_027618625.1 Verrucomicrobiota bacterium | reverse complement strand
ATTTCAGCGCAGCGAGGCAGACGAGCTTGCTTCTGGGGCCGTAGAGCCACTTTCTCATGAAGAGGTTTTCGGGCGCGCAGTGAGTGCCGAATGAGCCAGCCATCCTCTTTTTAAGGAGGATCTCGACGAGGCCACCGTATACCACAACCGGTTCAAAGTGTAGATTAGGAAATTTGCTGGGCAAATCGGTTGTGATGTTCCGTGAGATTGAGGGACTCTAGATCAGTGCCGCCAGTGGTGTCGCGCTCCGAGTTTTCGGCCCTTTCTGCCCAGTGGATCGAGCGGATCGGCCCTCTATTTGCGGAAGCAGCTGATGATCACAGGGCGATACGAGGAAAGCGCAGCCCGATTCCGCCTCTATGCCGGACTTTCCCCCCTTTACAAGTGCCCGATTGAATGGCAGAACGGTAAGCAATTTGCCTTTTTTAGATGCCTAAAGACACCAGCCTCCACAAGATCCTCCTCATCGGCTCCGGGCCAATCGTTATTGGTCAGGGCTGCGAATTTGACTATTCCGGCGTTCAGGCCTGCAAAGCGCTGAAGGAGGAAGGGTACACGGTGGTGCTGGTGAACTCGAATCCGGCGACGATCATGACCGATCCGGAGTTCGCGGATCGCACTTATATCGAACCAATCACGGCAGAAATCGTCGAGCGCATCATCATTGCCGAAAAGCCGGATGCACTGCTGCCGACGCTGGGTGGTCAGACGGGTCTGAACACGGCGATGGAGCTGGTGCGCAATGGCGCCCTGGAGCGCCACGGCGTGAAGCTGATCGGGGCGAATGCAGAGGCCATCGAGAAGGGTGAAGACCGCCAGCTCTTCAAGGATGCAATGCTCAAGATCGGCCTGGATGTGCCGCGTTCGGGTGTGGCGCACAATATGGAAGAGGCCTACACCGTTGCAGAAGAAATCGGCTCTTTCCCGCTCATCCTGCGCCCCGCTTACACGCTCGGTGGCAGTGGCGGTGGCATCGCCTACAATCGCGAGGAATTTGATGTCATCGCAAAGCGCGGCATCGACATGTCGCCCGTGCATGAGATTCTGATCGAGGAATCGTTGTTAGGGTGGAAGGAATTCGAGATGGAAGTCATGCGGGACCGCAAGGACAACTGTGTGGTCATCTGCTCGATCGAGAACTTTGATCCAATGGGTGTGCATACCGGTGACTCGATCACCGTCGCCCCGGCGCAGACCCTCACGGACAAGGAATACCAGGCGATGCGCGATGCATCGTTCGCCGTTATCCGTGAAATCGGCGTCGAGACCGGCGGCTCTAACATTCAATTTTCCATCGATCCGGCCAGCGGTCGCATGATCGTGATCGAGATGAACCCGCGCGTATCGCGATCGTCGGCACTGGCATCGAAGGCGACTGGCTTTCCGATCGCCAAGATCGCAGCCAAGCTGGCGGTCGGATACACGCTCGACGAACTGCGCAACGACATCACGCGCGAGACGCCGGCAAGCTTTGAGCCTACCATCGACTACGTGGTGACCAAAGTGCCGCGCTTTACCTTCGAAAAATTCCCCACAGCCGACGCGACCCTGACCACGCAAATGAAGAGCGTGGGCGAGGCAATGTCGATCGGACGCACGTTCAAGGACTCGCTGCAAAAAGCGCTGCGAAGTCTGGAGACAGGCCGTTCAGGGCTCGGTGCCGACGGCAAGGATCCGGTGGCACCGAATCACTCTGACATTGAACGAAAGCTCAGCGTCCCCAATGCGGAGCGCATCTTCTGGGTGGCCGTCGCCATGCGGGAAGGCATGACTGTTGATGAGATCTTCCAGTTGTCCAACATTGACTTCTGGTTCCTCGACCAGATGCACAAGATCATCGATGAAGAGGCGGGGCTTAAAGAGGTGCTCGGGGATCCAGTGGCCCTGCGCAAGGCGAAGAAGCTCGGCTTCTCCGATCGCCAGATCGCCTACGCCGCAGGTTGCACGGAACTGGAAGTGCGGGCGAAGCGCAAGGAAGCGGGCATCATCCCGACCTATCGCCTGGTCGATACGTGTGCTGCGGAATTCGAAGCCTACACGCCCTACTTTTACTCAACCTACGGTTCCGAGAATGAGGCCCGCGGCGGTGACAAGAAGAAGATCATGATCCTTGGCGGCGGACCCAATCGTATCGGCCAGGGCATCGAGTTCGACTACTGCTGTGTGCACGCATCGTTCGCGCTGAAGGAAATGGGCTTCGAGACCATCATGGTCAACTCGAATCCGGAAACCGTGTCGACCGACTACGACACCAGCGACAAGCTCTACTTCGAGCCGCTGACGTTCGAAGATGTGCTGAACATTTGTGAGCAGGAGAAACCCGACGGCGTCATCGTGCAATTCGGTGGCCAGACGCCGCTGAACCTTGCGATGGATCTCAAGAAAGCTGGCGTGCCGATCATTGGCACCAGCCCTGAGAGCATTGAGCAAGCGGAGGATCGCAAGTTTTTCGTAGCATTGTTAGACAAGCTTGGACTCAATCAGGCTCCCAGTGGCACGGCGGTGAACGAAGCCGAAGCCCTGGAGATCGCTGAACGCATCGGCTACCCGGTACTTGTGCGCCCAAGTTTCGTGCTCGGCGGCCGGGCGATGATGATCGTCTATGATGATGCTGAGCTGACCACCTACATGCGCACCGCAGTCGAGGCCTCGCCTGACAGGCCGGTGCTGGTCGACCGGTTCCTCGATGATGCGACGGAGATCGACGTCGACATCATCTCCGACGGTGACACTTCGGTGCTCGGCGCCATCATGGAGCACATTGAGCAGGCGGGCATCCACAGTGGCGACAGCGCCTGCGTGGTGCCGTCGTTCTCCCTGTCCGACGCCATCAAGGAGCAGATCACCACCGCAAGCAAAGCGCTGGCCACGGAACTCAAAGTGCTCGGCCTGATGAACATTCAATACGCCGTCAAAGACGAGACCCTTTACGTCATCGAGGTGAATCCCCGGGCATCGCGGACGGTGCCTTTTGTCAGCAAAGCGATCGGCGTGCCGATGGCAAAGCTCGCGGCAAAGGTAATGGCCGGCGCAAAACTGGCAGACCTTGGGTTCACCAAAGAGATCATTCCGAAGCACTATTCAGTCAAAGAAGCGGTGTTCCCATTCGTCAAGTTCCCTGGCATCGATATCATCCTCGGGCCAGAGATGAAGGCAACTGGCGAGGTGATGGGCATCGATGCCGAACTCGGGATGGCCTACGCCAAGGCGCAGATGGCGGCCTCCTCCGCACTGCCCACCGGCGGAAAGATTTTTGTCAGTGTCAGGGACAGGCACAAGGAAGCCGTTGTGGATATCGGCCGTGGGTTCCACGAGCTTGGCTTTGAAATCTGCTCCACTGGAGGCACTGCAAAGATTCTCGCCGAGGCCGACATCCCGGTCGAGAAAGTCTACAAGCTGCAGGAAGGCCGCCGACCCAACGTCCTCGACATGATCAAAAACGGCGAGATCGCCCTGATCGTCAATACCCCGTCCGAGGCCGCATCACGTCAAGACGAGACGATGATCCGCAGTACCGCCGTTGCCAACAAGATTCCAATCTACACCAACCTCAGCGCCGCCCGTGCCTGCGTCACCGCCATCCGCTCCCTGCAAAGTCAAGAGCTAACAGTAAAGGCACTGCAGGATTACCATCCACGGTAGCGCAACCTGAAGCAGCGCTATCTCCGGAATCGATCAAATGAGCGGCGTGGCCGATCAGTGTGAGCGGCAGAACTCTTCGAAGCGGTCGAGGCCGTTCTTGATGATGTCCAGACTGGTGGCGTAGCTGAAACGGATGGTGTCGTCTGCACCGAAGGCGATGCCTGGTACGACTGCTACACCTTCGCGGCTGAGCAGTTTCTCGCAGAAGTTCACCGACTTGATTCCGATGGGACTGATGTTCACGAGGAAGTAGAACGCGCCGAGTGGCTCCTGCACGCGGATGTTGTTGATCGCCTGCAGGCGGCCGAGCATGTAGTGACGGCGCATGTCGAACTCGTCGCGCATGTCGCTGACGATCTGCTGGCTGCCAGTGAGTGCGGCGACGCCGCCGTATTGGGCAAAAGTGGTAGGGGCAGATGAGCTGTGACTTTGAAGAGTCTCGATCGCAGCAGCAATCTTGCTAGGCGCAGCGAGGTAGCCGAGGCGCCATCCGGTCATGCTGTAGGCCTTGCTGAAGCCGTTCACCGTAATGGTGAGTGCTTTCAGTTCGTCGCTGATCGATGCAATGCTGACGTGCTCGTTGTCGTTGTAGATGATCTTTTCGTAGATCTCGTCGGAAAGGATGATGATGTCCTCGGAGGCGGCCACTTCGCCGATCTGCTCCAGTTCTGCTCTGGTGTAGACTGCGCCTGTAGGATTGTTTGGAGAATTCAGGATGACCATCTTCGTCAGAGGCGTCATCGCGTCCTCGAACTCCTCTGCGGTCATCTTGTAGTTGTTCTCTTCCTTGGTTTCGACAAAAACCGGTTTAGCGCCCGTCATGCGCACCATTTCTGGATAGCTGGTCCAGTAGGGAGCGGGAATGAGGACCTCATCGCCGGGCTCGCACACGGCCAGGATCGCGTTGTAGCACGACTGCTTGGCTCCCGAGCTGACGACGATGTCCTTGGGCGAGTACACGAGGCCGTTGTCCGCTTTGAATTTTGCGGCAATCGCCTCGCGGAGAGGCAACATTCCAGCCGCCGCAGTGTATTTGGTCTGTCCGTCAGCGAGCGCCTTGACACATGCATCCTTGATGTGCTGAGGGGTGTCAGCGTCCGGTTCTCCAGCGCCGAAATTGTAGACTTGCTTGCCTTCCTTCTCCATCTGCTTGGCAGTGGCAGTGATCGAAAGCGTCATCGAGGAGGAAAGTTCAGCAATGCGTGAGGAAATGTTGTCCATGGCGGCGGTTATCGGTGTTATTTAGGAAAAATGCGTCTTCAGGGGGCGGTCAAATGAGTGCAGAGTCCAAAAAAAAAGCTTCCGCCACACGACGGGCGAAAGCATTGGATAGCGAACTCCGCGCCGGGCGGGAAGCTGTGATTTAAAGCAATTCCGCCCCGTTGCAAGCGCAAATCCTTCTCAATACCAGGTTTTCAGCATTATTGTCAAAACACTGAGGGATAGAAGCGCCGCCGTCGATCGTGCCCAGCCACTGCGGCTGGGAGGAAAAATCGCCCGGCTGGTCGTTTTTTGCAGGTTCTCACGTCTCCGAATCGCCTGAGATTCTCTTGTTATTTTCCTGCTGGAACTGGCATGGATGAGGAATGATCCCCATACTGGAAGACGCCTCCGGTGGACTGGCCATCGCGAACGAAAGTCGCGAGCGGACAGCGATTTTGCGCACCCACGGCCTGCGACGCTCGTTTGGTCGCTTCAAGGCGGTCGATGATTTGTCGCTGACCGTTCGTGCGGGCGAAATCTATGGGTTTCTCGGAAAAAAAGGAGCCGGGAAGACGACGACGATCCGCATGCTCATGGGAATCATCAAGCCGAACAGGGGCCCACATCGAACTGCTCGGCACGAAGACGAGGAGGGCTACGAATCGGCAGAAGCGTCACATTGGCTACGTGTCCCAGGATCAACATTTTTATCCATGGATGACTTGCCAGCGCATAGGCACATTTGCTGCGGGCTTCTATCCTCCCATTGGGGACATGGCAGAATTCCAGCGGTTGCTGGCGGCACTCGCCCTTCCTCCCAAACGAAAGGCGTCCGAGCTCTCGGGCGGCATGCGGGTAAAACTGGCTCTCGCTCTGGCTCTCGCGCATCGTCCCACTCTGCTTATTCTGGACGAGCCGACCTCGAGTCTTGATCCCATTGCACGACGTGAGTTTCTGGAGATCATCGCGAGGCAGGCCAAGAATCACGGACGCACGACCTTTTTTTCAACTCATCGGATCGAAGAAGTCGAACGCGTTGCGCACGCCATTGGCATCATCAACAACGGCAAACTCCTTGGCGAGACCGTGGTATGGGAAACTCCAGCTACTTTGGCAACGCCTTTGATCGTAACTAACTAACTAACTGGCATCGTTCGCTATCCCAGCCTGTACCGGGATCGGGTTCTTCAGTCGGCAAAAATCTTAATCGTCATCTTCCCACTGGTATCGATCGATCCTCTGACCATGCTCGATGTATTGAACGGAGTGGCGATCTGACCTTTGCGATCCAATGCGATCACCCCGCCCTGCCCCCCGTCATTTGTCAGGGTGGCGATGCTGCTATCCGCTGCTTTCGCCACGGATTCACCGGCATACTTCATCCTTGCAGCTATGTCATAGGCGATCGCGCGGCGGATAAAATATTCGCCCTGCCCGGTGCCCGATACACCGCATGTCTCGTTGTCCGCATAGGTGCCCGCCCCGATGATCGGGGAGTCACCGATCCGACCAAATTTTTTCCCTGAGAGCCCGCCGGTCGATGTCCCCGCTGCGAGGTTCCCATTCTTATCGAGAGCGACTGCCCCGACCGTGCCGAAGTGATACTCCTCGGCAGCAGGATCGAGCTTCTGCATCGCTACGTTTGTATCAAAATAATCCGGCTCCACCAACTCAAGCTCATTGATCCTGGCAAAGGCATCGGCACCTGGGCCGGCCAGCATCACATGCCAAGTCTTGTCGATCACCAACCGCGCCGCCTTGATCGGATTCTTCACGATGGTCACGCCGCCTACCGCTCCGGCCTTCAATGTGGCACCATCCATGATCGAGGCATCCAGCTCGTGCTTGCCTTCGCTCGTTTTCACAGCTCCTTTGCCGGCATTGAAGTGTGGGTCATCCTCCAGCACGACAATCGCTGCCTGCACTGCACTGATGCTTTCGCCACCTTGTTCCAAAATGGCATAGCCAGCTTTCAGCGCGCGTTCGATCCCTTCACGGAGCTTCGCCTCCTGCTCTGCAGGCACCGTGTCCTTGACCAATCCACCTGCACCACCATGCATAACCAAAGCGATCTTCCCCGGCTCACCACCGCTTGCCTGCTTGTCCTGAGCAGTGGATAGGCAAGCAGAAAAAAAGGTTACGCACGCGAGCGAGAGAATGCATTTCATCGCCGGATGAATAGCACGTTCTGCCGAAAACGCGAACGGCAAAAGGCACCGCCCATCCGCATGGCACGGCAGCTGCTCAACGATTCTCCAGCCTCAAAATGTCGTCCAGAGTCTCCCTGCGCGACATCACTTCGATCTCACCCGTCTTCTCCAGCCAAAGCTGGGGAGCGCGACCGATCGAGTTGTAATTCGATGCCATCGAGTAACCGTAGGCACCACCGTCGTGAATCGTCAGCAGGTCGCCGGGCGCGGGGATCGGCAACTGCCGCGGCTGTAGCAGTTCAGCATCATCACGAGTGAACACATCACCGCTTTCACAAAGCGGGCCGGCCACGACGATCGGCTCGGTCGGCTGACCTCCCTTGCCGACAATCTCAATGCGGTGCCACGAACCATACATGGCGGGGCGGACGAGGTCGACGAAGCCGGCATCGATCATCGCGAACTTGGCACCTTGTCCTTTGGCATTGGTGTTGGTCGATTTGATATCGGTCACCCGCGCAACGAGCGTGGCGGAGGGTGCCACGTAGAACCGGCCAGGTTCAATTTCGAGGTGTATCGTCCGTCCGGCGAGTTCCGACAAATCACGCTGCGCCTTTGCGAAGAGTTCCTTCAGGTTGTCGAGCGGAAAGTCTGCATCTGGATTGCGATAGTCATGTGGAATGCCACCACCCAGCGACACCGCCTGAATGTCTGGGAAGAGTGGCAAAAGCTTGCCGAACTCTGTGGCGAGTTGGCTGAGGTTGTCGTACAATTCCTGGAACTGCGGCCCGCTGCCGATGTGCGCGTGCACCATCGTAACGGTCAGACCAGCCGCCTTTGCCGATTCCGCAACAGGTGCGATGTCCTCGATCCAGACACCATGCTTGGAGCTTGGGCCGCCGGTGTCACAGGCATTGACGTGACCGTGGCCGAAACCTGGATTCACACGAATGGACACCGCTCCGCGATAGCCCGCCTGGGCCAACTGGGCGATCATCCCTGGTGACCCCACGTTCGGCAGGATGCCGTTGTCGAGCACAACCTGCAAAGCGTTGTCGCGAAACACATCCGCAGTGAAACAAATCTGCGCAGGCTCCTTGCCCGAAGCAAATCCCGCATGGAGCGCCCGCATTACTTCGTTGCCGGAGACGCAGTCGATCCAGATATCGTTCGCCAGCATCTCCTTCAGCACCCGCGTCGCCGGGCAGGCCTTCATGGCAAACCGGGCCTGCACATTTGGCGAGTCCGTAATCGCTTTGATTTTGCCGATCCGGTCGCGCAGAACGCTGGCATCGTAAATCCAATAGGGCGTGCCGTATTCTTCGGCGAGGCGATGGAGAAGACTGGGTGCGTGAGAGTGACTCATAGTTCCGCGAATGTGCCGCGATCCGGCGAAAGCGCAAGCTCCTTAGCACCAGCTTGCGCGCAGAACCTTCGCGGTGGATCAATCCAGTTTTTTCACCCTAACATTCCGGTAGCGAACGAACTCTTCAGTGTGATCGCCACCACCGTGAACTTGCAGAGCGATGCCTCCTTTTGCCGGATGGCGGGCCTCTGTCTCGGTCCATTCCATAAACTTCACCCCGTTGATCCAAGTGGTGATGGTGGGCTTGTCTCCGCCGACAATGCGGGCGCGGAGTTCGTTCCACTGGTCGGCGCGCCAGAAGTGTGCCCATGACTCGGGCAACACGGGCAGCGCTGTTTCTGGATCGCCGGTTTTCTCCGCAACGATCTCGGTGACCTCGTCCGTGAAGTTGTAGTTGCGCAGGTGCGGCTTGCCCCCGAGTCCCTCGCCGTAGATGCCCATCAAATTTCCATCGGCATGGTAATCGATCATCGCCTGATAGGCCTTGCCATCTTCGGTGCTGCGCAGGAAAAGCCCACTGTCCGGACCGAAGTCGTTGCGCATCTCCAGCACGACTTCGAAATCGCCGAATTGCTCGTCCGTGATGAGGATGT
>JAQCER010000077.1 GCA_027618625.1 Verrucomicrobiota bacterium | reverse complement strand
CATGATCCCACTACTGGAAAAACTCGACAGCGACGGCACCACCCGCCGCGATGGCGAAATGCGGGTGCTGCGGTAGGTTCACTCCGCGATCGCATGACGGACTCGCGCCAGTTCTACAACATGGAGGCCCACTTTCATCTCGTGCGCATCATCAACCTGGACTCGTCACTGCCCGAACGGCGAAAGCTCAATCGGCGGCTCAGACTGAACTGGGGCAACTGGCACCCCTGGCCGAACAGGTCGCACGGAGGTCCCCGTCGCGGGTTTCGGCAGCTCACCTTCGATGGATTTCAACATGCTGAAGACATCGCTGTCGGTTGAAAGGATCAGCGTTGTGTCGCTGGTGATGATTTGCTCATAACTTTCCATCGTTTTCTGGAAACGATAGAAGTCCACTGCCTCAGGGCTTTGATTGTAGGCGTCGGCATAAATCTGCGATGCCTGGGCATCTGCGGTTCCCTGAATCTCCTGGATTTTCTTGTAAGCCTCGGACTCGATGCGTTGCAAATCGCGCTCCTTATTACCGTTGATTCGGGCTGCTTCGCCCGCTCCTTCAGATCGAAAGCGCTCAGCGATCTGTTGCCGCTCACTGACCATCCTCTTGTAGATGTTCTGGCTCACTGCCTCATTATAGTTGATCCGCTTCAGTCGAATGTCCAGCAGCACGATGCCAAAATCGGCCAGCTTGCCCTTCGCCGCGGCAAAGATCTGCGCCTCCAGCGCCGTGCGTCCCTTGACGATCGGCACCAGTCCCGCAGTGCCACCAACATCGTCTCCCTCTTCCAGCTCCTCAATGAGGATCGCTTCTCGATCCTTGGTGGTGCGAACGATTTCGATAAACTCATGCTTCGCCACTGTGTTGCGCGTTTCACTGCCCAGGATGTCGTCCAGCCGCGAAATCGCGCTTCGCTCATCCCGCAGCCGCTGGAAGAATTGTAGCGCATCTGTGATCTGCCATCTGGCAAAGGTATCGACGACGATATAGACCTTGTCTTTTGTAGGCATGCTGCTCGACTGGCCATCCCACTCCAGCACCCGCTTGTCGATCATCGTCGCCTCTTCAACGAAAGGCTTTTTGAAGTGCAACCCAGCCTTTGTGATCGGAGTGCCGATCGGCTTGCCAAATTGGGTGATGATCGCCTGCTGTGTCTCATCTATCGTGTAGAACGCAGATCCAGATACGATCACCGCGGCGAGGATGATTCCGATAAAGCCAATAAGTCCGATGGTTTTCATTAGTTCTTTCCTCCGTTCGACAAGTTGAGCAATGGCAGGATCTGCTTGGCTTCTTCGTCGATGACGATCTTGCTGCCTAGCTGCGGCATCACCTTGGTCATGGTCTCCAGGTAGATTCGCCGCTTTGTGACGTCCGGCGCTTTCAGATACTCTGCCAGGATGGCGTTGAATCGAGCGACATCGCCCTGTGCCTCGTTGATTCGCTTGGAGGCGTACCCTTCTGCCGCACGAATCTTCTGGTCGGCCTCGCCTTTCGCTTTGGGCACTTGCTTGTAATACTCCCCGGTAGCTACGTTGATCTGTTCCTCCCTCTGTTGCTTGGCATTGTTCACTTCATCAAAGGACGGCTGCACTGGTCGCGGCGGATTCACGTCCTTCAACTGCACCTGATCGATGCCGAGTCCCATTTTGTATTTGATCACAATGTCACGCAACTTCGCCAGTGCCTCCGATTCGACATCCTGGCGTCCAATAGTGATCACCTCGTCAACGGTGCGATCCCCCACGACTTCCCGCATCACCGACTCAGAGACATCTCGAAGAGTCGCCTTTGGATTGCGCACATTGAACAGATAGTCTTTGGAATCGTTGATCCGGTATTGAATCACCCACTCAACCAGAGCAGCATTCACATCGCCCGTAACCATCGATTTTTCCTGGATCTGCTCAGAACTGCTCGTTGCCTGTGACTCGTCCGTTCCACCCTCCGTCGCAAAGCCAAATTCCTGCTTTAATTGCCGACGCACCGGAATGATTGCCACGCGATCGACATTAAAAGGTATTTTGAATCGCAACCCAGGCTCAGACGTTTTCAGATATCGTCCTAAGCGCAGCACCACTCCCTCGGCCTCGGCTGGCACGGTGTAAAAACTCGACCAGGCACCGAGCAGGATGGCGCCAAGCACCATTATGCCGACGATCTTCTTGCCATCAATGTCTGGCAAATTCACGCCACGGGGGAAATCGGGAAAATCTTGTTTGGCCATAGTTTTGAGATTGCACGCCCCACTTCCCTTTGTCAAAGCATTCCGGTCGCAATCGACGTCGGCGTAGTGTTCAACTTTACACTTTTCAGCAACTCATTCACCGGAAAGGCCTTCTGGCATTCGATGCACTGCTTTACTCTCCCGGAGCACGCTTACGCAATACCCAGACCCGATGGTTCTCGCTGTCGCCAACATAGATCGCGCCATTGCCATCGACGAAAATTCCATGAGGTCGGGCCATCGTGCATTCGAGGGCGGGGCCTGGCTCGCCCTTGCCGCGTTCACCTGTTCCCGCAATTAATCGCAGCACCGGCGGATCGACCGATCGATCAATCATCCGCACGGAATGGCTTTCAGTGTCGGCGAGGTATACATTGCCATCGGGCTCGATGCTGACGCCCTTTGGCCCTGACAATGTTGCTAATTTCGCCGCCGCGCCATTGCCGGTGAATCCCTTTTCTCCGGTGCCTGCGACGTGATGCATCGTGCCCGCCTTCCTATCCAGTCGATACACAGCATTGCCCTCGCGCAAGGCCAGCCATGCGTCGCCATCGGACGAAGATGATGAGGGCGAAAAGTCGATCGCCCGCGGCCCATTGAGCGGCGCTCCAGCGAACGCTGCTCCGTCGGCCCCTGTTTTTTTCTCACCCGTGCCCGCAACCGTTCGCATCAATCCCGACTTCAGATCGATGGCACGCAACCGGTGATTGCCAATATCGCACAGGAACAATTCCACAAACTCCTCGTTTACCCCAACCGGCGAGAACTGAATGCTGTGTGGCTGATTCAGCTGCGCCGCCACCGCCGCACCACCATCACCACTGAACCCGGCTGTGCCCGTTCCTGCCAGCGTCGAGATCACCCCGGACTTCATATCCACCTTGCGCACCACGTGATTCTGCATTTCCACAAAGTAGAGGTCGCCCGTGCGATCGAACCGCACCTCATATGGCTCGTTCAGCAGTGCCGCAGTTGCCTGGCCGCCATCGCCCGCATAGCCTGGCTCACCAGTTCCCGCCACCGTGCTGATCCGGCCATCTGCCGATACCTTTCGCACCAAATGATTCCCCGTATCACAAATATAGAGCGCCCACTCCGGACCCGGACCGCGCACGATACCAAACGGATTATTCAACTGCGCTGCCTGGGCATGTGCGCCATCTCCAGAATAGCCAGCTTCGCCCGTCCCCGCAAAAACCTCAGCCACGTAATCGACACACACAGTAACTGCATCTCCTGCACAAGCCATGGCGGAGAATAGATAACTCAAAAACAAGAACGCACTGGTTCGACGAAGCTGGAGTGCATGACACATAGTAGCTTCAGGCTACTGGTACTCTCCCCGTCAGACCATCACAATTTTTCCGCTGCCCATCTGGCAAGATCCGGCGGGATCCGACGAGATTGGCGACGGGCAAGCGATCAGGCACACCGATTACCTTCCAAGGTACGTGCGCATTCCATTCCAGAACTCAGCAGGAGTGAGTCGAAGCTGCTGTGGAAGCATTAACCAAACAGCGAGCGCCCATTTCCAAGCGGCGTTTCCGAGGCAATCAAAGTGCCAGAATTCCGGGAGGTTTACCTGACCGAAACGAGCCTAGGCCACTTGCATCGCCAAAGACCAGCTGCTCTATCTCCCTTCATCCTGCCGTCCAGCAACCGGGAGCACCAGGGTTTTCTCACCGATTCCAGACTGCGACAGCGTTCTCATCGTGGTTTTCGATAGCGATTTTCGTGCGACCATGTTCAGTCTCGTGAGATCATCTCTGTTTCCGCGATTGATCGAAAAGAAGAAACCCACGCTTCAATGTCAAATTCTTGTCGTCCCCCGGGTAATCAAAATCAGATAATGACATCCATGAAGCCTCCTTGCCTCTTTAGTCAATTCCTCGCCTCAATAGGAGCAGGGCTCACTCTGCTCAGCGCTCTGTTTCCTCAGGTGGCCCATGCGGAGCCGAAGCGTTTCCTCTTTTTCGCCGGTTCCGAAAGCCACGGATGGGGCGCACATCAGCATCCTGCAGGCAGTGTCATCCTTTCCGATGCATTGAAAAAATCTGGGCTCGATGTGGACGTGGAACTCACCTTCGAGTGGCCTGACCTCGCGCGATTGAAGCAGGCCGACGCGTTTGTCATTTATGCCGACGGCTGGTGGAGCCATCCGGCGACAGATCACCTCGACGATCTCCAGGCATTTATGAACGGCGGTGGCGGGCTCACGGTGTTGCACTGGGCGACAGGGATCGGCGGTGACATCGATGCGCAGCGGGATCACCATGAAGACCCGATCCGTGTGCAGTGGCGGAAGCTGGTGGGCGCGGACTTTGAGCCGTGGCATTCGGTGAGCAAGTTCTGGGATGCGAGCTTCGAGAAGCTGGCGGATCACGAAGTGACACAGGGAGTGCCGCCGTTCACGATCTGGGATGAATGTTACTTTCACCTGCGTTGCACCGATCCCGAGCATGACCACGTCACGCCGATGCACGGAGCACTTCCGCCGGTTGCTATCATTCAGCCAGGAGCGCGTGCCGACAGTGGCAGTCAGTCAGCGATCGATGCAGTGGGCGAGCGCAAAGAAGATCAATACTGCGCCTGGGGATTCGAACGGCCAGCCGGCGGCCGTGCTTTCGGCTACACGGGCGGTCACCTGCACTGGAACTGGGCGCGCGATGAAGTGCGCAAGCTGATCCTCAATGGCATCTGCTGGACTTCCGGCGCGAAGGTGCCTGTGAAAGGGGTCGAAACCCCGCGCCCCAGTGCCGCACAGATGCTGGCCCACTTGAAAAAGAACCCGGGATGGACCGAGGAAAACGTGCAAATCGCACTGGATCTCGCCGCCGAAGGCAAAGCGGTCCGATGGACGGCATATGACGGCGGCGCACTCCCTGACCTCGCTGCCAACGAATCGAACAAGTTCGAAGGTGAGACGATCAACGTGCTCAAACAAAGTGGTGGCCAGGCAACACCGCAGGCGATGAGTAGCTTCGGCGCTGGCCTTTGGAGCAATGAATCGCAACTCTGGTGGCGAGACGGCAAGCCGGGTGACAGCCTTGATCTGGCACTCCCGGTCGAAAGGGAAGGCGACTACCAGATAGGCGTCGCACTCACCAAAGCCATCGACTACGGAAAAGTTCAGTTGCTACTGGATGGCGATGCTCTCAACGACGACGCCATCGATTGCTTTGCTGCGGCAGGAGTACTACACAGTGGGGAGATACTGTTGGGGCAGCGGCATCTTACGGCAGGCCAGCATACCTTGAGCATCAAGATCACCGGAGCGCATCCCGATGCGGTGAAACGCTACATGGTCGGCCTCGACTTTGTACGACTACAGCCGTAAGTCGCCAAGGCAAGCGCGTTGTTCGATGGCAAGACCATGCAATGGCCGGCAATGGCCGGCAAGGCCGCATTTGTGACGAACATGGCCGCACATAAATTCCATTCCGCGCTCCTGAGGTTATGAGAAAATCGCCGAGGGAGGCGATGGAATGACTACGTAATCCGCGCCGTCTGCCCTAACATTCAATCATGGATCAACGGAGAAGGCTTCCGATCTGACGGGGCATTACGTTTCGTTGCGCTGGAATTTCTAACGTTGATCACCATTCGACGGTCGTTTCGCAAGCTGGCGAATCTGTTTCAACATCGGGACATCTTTCTTGCCGCCATCCGGCTTGGACACTTCCATCATTTTGAATTCGACGTCGACTCCGGCGATGCTTTGCTCAGGATAAAGGGCTTGAAATTTGGGCACGATGTCATCGATCAGCCCCAGCAGCTTGTCCCGGTCTTTTGAGCTTAAGATCACTTTCCCGCTGATGGCGTAGCGGCTGCTGGGACTGATTTGATCAGGCCCGTCGGTGATGCGATGCATTTCTGGGGTCAGGCCGGCAATCCTTGGATTCTGCACGTTTTCCTTACCCTTGTTCACGACGATCTCGATATCGTTCGGAGCATAGCGAAACACCACTCCGGTTGATTCCTCATCGCGGTAACTAGGATGAACCAGAACGCCCATCCGCACTGTCTCCTGCACGATCCCGGCACGCTCGCGAGCGAAGTAGGCCTCGGCATTCCAAAGGGAAGCCCATACCATTTTCATCGCCTCGGAAATCGCATACTGGTTCTCTGCAGTGGCATCCTGGCTGCTTCGACCTCCGGGAACGGTGTAAAATGCATAATGACTCTCGTAGAGACCAGCCCCACTGAACTCCGCATTATCCTCCGCATTCGACGAGCTCCGCAATCGTAATTTCACCACGCCGTCTTCGTCTTCGTATCTCCCTCCCAGCCCGCTGTCCATCTGCTGCTGGAACTGATACACAAGGCGATGATCGATCGAACTCTTCAGGATGCGCTCCTGAATTCGCTTAAGCGACCCACGAATCTGCTCCGGATTTGCCGCGCTGTCCGCAAGCCTGGCGATCATTCCTTCGACACCACTGTTGATGATGTGCTGCTGATAGTAATCGAATGGAATCGCGAACCCGGCATAGATGTGCTCTTCGTTCCCGGCAGAATTCGAAGGTAACGCGCTTCGCAAGAACGCGTAGTTCGCAGCCTTGGAGCCCACATGTTTTTGCATTGCCCGTATCTCTTCATTGCTCAGCCCGGCATCGATTGCCAGCAATCGACCATCACCCGCAGGCGCATCCAGGCGGACGCGCTTTACCACAGTCGGCACACTTGGAATATCGGGCGCCTTCACTTCAGTCACCAAGACGTTCTCGGCCGGGCTCTTCGATGCCTCGAGAAGCACGTCCTTTCCGTGGAAGCCGCCGTACAATTCGACCGCACCTGGAACTTGCAGCAGAGGAATCGGTGGTGTCCGACTCCGGGCGTAGCCGTCGTAGTGGGACGCCTTCATGATGGGATCCTCAAGAATCATCGCTGCAAACGACGCCTCATTGGGCATATTCAGACCGCTCTTCAATACCCAGATCGTTTCCGCACCGTTCAATGGATCACTGGAAAGGAAAGCAGCGATCTCACTTTGAGATCGGAACACGATCAACGTTCCCCGCGCTTTGCCAGCAAGGTGAATGTCCTGCTTGCCCTGAACGATGTCTTGGTATTTTCCGTAAACGTCGAGTTGCAACGATCCAAGAACCTGAAGCGCACTCTTCCTGGCCTGAATTTCGAGATAATTCTCTGCCTCCCTGGTGAGACTTGCATAATACCTCGCAGCGCCGCCCAGCGATTCATCCATCTCGGCGAAGGCCAGCCCATTCATATAGCTCAGAAAGGAGTAAAAGGAACGCGTCACATCTTCATTGCCAGGCCCCAAGTCTCCAGCAGCATCCAGTTCCTTGATGAGCCCCTCCCGCTGCTTCATGCTGTAGAGACCTTCAAGGTAGAGCAGATCGACGAGCAACCGCGCCTGCTCTATCGGAGACATCGTCTCTCTTCCTCCCGCAAACAAACCGGTCGCAACGGTTACGATCTCGTTCAAGCGCTTGAGCTGGTTCACCTCTTCGTCGCTTCCCCAGCGGTCTCTCTCGACATCGCGAGTGTCCCGCAGCGCACTCAGGTATTCACGCAATTCCACTCCCACCTTGGCAAAGCCTTCGGCAAGTTCAGGCTTGCTCATCGATTCGTGCCGTTGCTTGAGATTACTCAGCGTTTCACTTTGAAAAGAGCCGGGCTCGGTAAAGATCGCTTCGTAAGGACGGCCCTTCGAGTCCTCGATCCGCTCCCCATAGTAAACGCTGAGATCCCGATGCAGCAACCTTAGTGCATACAGCTCCTTTGCAGGCTCATCCCTGTTCCTTGCACCGATATTGGCGATCGAATACTCGCTGTCCATCGAGGTTCCTAACGCATCGACAAAATCCCGAAAATCCACTGGAACGACATTCTCGATCCCGGTGGCCTTCATGCGTTGCTCCAGCCGGTCCGCGTATTCCTGAATCTGCACCAGCACGTAGGGCGAGAAACGATGCGCCTCCTCGCGGATTTCCCTGAACCGCGGATCCATACCCCCGCTCCCCTTCTCTCCTCCAAGCAAAACCGCCACCAGCCGCGTTCGATTCACCAGCGTTGCCTGATTCGACTGGCCGAACGATTCCACGAGTTTTCGCCTCAGGTAGTAATTGTTGTTCAGGCTCACGCCACGCTTTACATAGGCACAAACCAGGGCATTGCAGCGGTCGATATCGAGTTGGTCATAGGCCAATCGTGGATCGCGCTTGATCAGGGCATTTTGAAGGATGAGCGAACTGAGATCGTCATCGCCGCAGCCCCGATGCCCCAGATCGTACAAGCTTGATAAAGGTGCAAAACTGGGACGCGACCGTGGCGTGGCATTGCTCCAGTTCCGGCTCTCAGCCCGCATCACTTCGCCCTGAAGTGCATCCTGAAGCTGGTGCGCAGCCGATCGATGATCATTGCGAACGCGGGACACCACACGAAATACGCTGATCCCCACCACCAGCACAAACGCGAGAGCGAAAGCACAGGCCAAAGCCAGGAAAACCTTGAGTCCTCTAGACATAGCTTATCAATTTTGCAGAAAGCAGGTCACTTGCTGCATCGCGATTGGCCGACATTCTGAGACATAAGCAGATCTCTCCGCTTATGGCCAGAGCAGATTGATCCCTTGAAACAAATTCGAGTCGCCACCTCAGCCAATGACTACTGACTACTGACTACGGACTACGGACTACGGACTACGGAACCAGATAGTCCTGGGTCCAGGATTCCGGTGGCGGAGGTTGAAAACGAAGAATTTCCTGCCATTCCAGATCGGTTCTGCGCTCCATGCTTCCCTCTTTGTAGAACTCATAGTAGGACAATACTGGCCCTGCG
>JAQCER010000076.1 GCA_027618625.1 Verrucomicrobiota bacterium | reverse complement strand
GGGCCCAGCGCCCTCGAACCAGCGCCTGCCACTGCACGATTCGAACTCGTCTTCGATGCCACATGGAGCGCGGCGACGCATCCCACCGAGTTCCCATCGGGGAATCCGCACTTCTCAGGCCTGATCGGCACTACCCACAATGCCACCACCAGCCTTTGGAGCCCCGGTGGAATAGCCACCCCTGGTATCCAAACAATGGCCGAGACGGGAGGCAAGTCGCCACTGACAGCCGAGATCGATGCGCTCATCGCGGCCGGAAGGGCCGAGACCCTCATCTCTGGCGCTGGCGTCGGTAGCTCACCTGGAAGCGTCAGTGTAACGTTCACCGCGAGCCAGGACTTCCCACTCGTCAGTGTGGTTTCGATGATTGCCCCAAGCCCCGACTGGTTCGTTGGCGTCCATGACATGCCACTCTTCCAGAACGGCCAGTGGATCGACGAAATGGTCGTCAGCCTCGATCCCTACGATTCGGGAACCGACAACGGCACGACCTATGCCTCCCCTGACAGTGACACCAATCCTCAGGTGCCCATCTCACGCCTGACCGGCGCCCCGCTCGACGTCGAGGGAATCATCGCCCCACTGGGAACTTTCACCATCCGCCGAATAGAGCCGTGAAGCGTGAACCGATAGGCGCATAAAGACCCCTTGCGACTTGCCATGGATAGAAAAGGTTAATCCTTAGCCGACTGGATGGCCTGGATGGCCTGTGCGGACTCTGCTTCGTTCGGCAGGAATTTCAGGGCCGATGCATTGATGCTGTAACGGGTTCCTTGCGGGAGCGGGCCATCGTTGAACACATGCCCAAGATGGGCGTCGCAGGCGCTGCAAGCAACCGCCACCCGGCGACGAAAGGCACCGGCTTCTTCCTTTGTCCAGATGACGTCGGCCGTGACTGGTTGGGAAAAAGTCGGCCAGCCGGTCTCAGACGCATACTTGTCGTTGGATGAAAAAATGACGGTCTCGCAGCAGGCACACTGGTAGCGACCCGGCTCGGCGGAGCGATACATTTCTCCCGTAAAGCGAGGCTCGGTCTCGCCCAGACGCGTCACGCGAAACACCAGCTCTGGCAAAAGCTTGCTCCACTCGCCTTCGGTCTTTTTGACCCGAGGGTCCTGAGTCCGTGGCACGGCGGCAACCGCATGATCTGCCTCCGAAGCATCGGGAGGTACCACTTCGAACTCGGATAGCGCAGAAATCTGTTCAGTCCGCTCCTTCGCTGGTGGCTTCGAGTGATCACAACTTGTGCTCACCAGCAACGCGAGGCTCAGCAGCAATCTTTCAACGGTCAGCAGGGTTGCAGGGGACAGCCCGGGGTGCATTGACGAAACGCCAGTGGTCATCACTCACTGCTCCTTCCCGCCCTTCAGCATGCTCTCCAACGTATCGTTCAGGAGCTGCTTCCCCTTTTCTTTCAATCCGTCTTTGATGTCGCTGAGTGGGTTGTCGATCTTGATGCTTGGCTTACCCAGCGCACCCTTCGATCGAAAATCCAGAGAGATCTGATTTTCCTCGAGGATCGGATCCACCAGCTTGCGGGCGACATCGGCAACATTGTCTCCCACCCTACTGCGCACGTACTCTTCTACGCCGTCCAGCGCCTTGGCGGTCAGTTCCCTTGCGATGAGCATATTGCCCCGGAATTCATGCTCGCTGTCACCGGTTTCGAGCCAGCTTTGTTTCGCCAGCGTCAGTTGATAGTTGTCGAATGGCAGCACCAGTTCCTCGAGCAGCCGAATACGCTTATCACGATACCCCACTCGCGCTTGCCGATCCTCACGCAGCACTTCCTTTTGCCCAAGCTCCTCCAGCTTCAGCCCGATCTTCTGCAGCTCATCCGTCGAGTTGCCTAACTTCTCCATCAACGGCATTGATTGCACGTAGCTGCCCTGGTGAAAAATGACATCGTACTTCATGTCCGGGTTCAACTGACCAGTCGTCGCATCGAACGGAGTGATACCACCGCTGATTCCGACGTGCATCTCGGCGAAGCGAAGATTCTGCCCTGGATCATCGACTGCCACCGTGCAATCCAGATTCATCACTGCGGTATTCCCTGTCTCGAGATCGTAGGGGTTCACGTTAATATCGCTGAACGCCAACTGGTGAATCTTCACTTCGATGACGGCGCCACTTTTTTCGATCATCATCTTCAAAACCCCGCCATGCAAATGCGCGAGCTTGAGTGTGGACTGCAATGGCAGCTCGCTGACGTGAAACGGCTTCTTCTCCAGCGGTTCACTTGCTGCTACATCGGGAGTGCCATTGGGCTTATCTCCCTTGCCATTTTTGTCGCTGTCCGCCTTGATGCCATCGATACCATCTGCCTTCTTTTTGAGCGAGGCAAAGAGCGGCTTCAGTGAGTTCCCGCCGCCGCGCAGGATCGTGAACCCGACGTCGGACTCACGCAAATCGAGCTCGTTCACCTGAAGCCTGCGTGCCAGCAGATCCCACAGCCTGACTTTGAGAACGACTTCAGGACAACGGATGTAGGTGGTGCCGATCTCGATGGGCGGCCGCTCGCTGAGCGGTGTCGCGTTCTCCGCGAACGAATCACGCGGCAGAAAGGTAACTCCTTTCATGATCACGTGGGCCGGCTGGTGCAAAATGGAAACGTTACAGTCGCTGATGTCGACCCGGCAGTTTTTCTCCGATTCGATCAGCGCCACCAGCACTTCAGGCTTAAGGCGGCTCTCAAGGTAAAGATTAATGCCGAAGATCACTGCACACAGGACGAGCAGCGGCACAAGAACGAGCCAGATCAGGAGTGAACGGAGTTTTTTCAAAACGATGATTCGGGTTCAGCAGACAGTAGGCAGATGTTGGTGCAAGATCTGATCAGCGCCGGGAAACGCGATGGAATAACCATACTCCCAGACCCATGAACAACATATTCGGCAACCACATGAGCAGATGCGGGTAGGCCCCGGGGTCATCTTTGAACATGTCAGCCAGAATGATGAAAACGAAGTAAACGAGAGCGATCACCAAACTGAGGGCAAAACCGATCGACGTCTCCCGCCGTTGCGCCGATACACCCAACGGCACCCCGATGAGGGCAAAGGTGAAACAGGCCAGCGATAAGCTGAAGCGTCGATGCACCTCGGTTAGATGCGCCGACGCGATCGACTTATCCTCAATTCCATCGTGCAGCGCAGCCCTGATCTCGTCATTGCTCATGGCACGCACATTTTGTTCCCTAGACTTCTCATAAAGCTTTTCGAGCGATATCATCAACTCGGACATTCCCGTCTCAATTCCCATCTGCACCTTGATCGGATCCTTCTTCGCCTCTTTGCCTTCTTCCTTCACCTTGTTTCCCCGATCCCGATTGGCTGCAAAAGCTTTGAACAAAGTGAGATCGATCGCCTTTTCATCCCTATTCCATTCGACCATTACATTCTCAGCAGACACATAGCGTGAAGGCCCTTGGGCGTCCAGCATGACCATTTGAAAGTCGCTTAGTTCATTCCCCTCGCGCTCTCCGATGTACATGACGTAGCCGTCAAGGTCGTTGGTTACCTGCCCTGCTTTGAGCAGCGCCAGGGGATCCGCAAGAACCCGATCGACCATGATCTGCTTGATCGCCGATTCCGATTTAGGAGCGATTTTCACATTCACAAACAGACAGGCCGCAGAGAGGGCAATCGCCAGAACAAACACAGGCACACAGATCCGCAACAGACTCATCCCGGCCATCCGCAGCGAGACCAGCTCGTTGTCGGCAGAAAGTCGCCCGAACGCCAGCAGCACTGCTGTGAGAAATCCCCAGGGAATGGTGAAGGGAAAGGAAAACGGCAACAAATACATCACGAACTGCCCGGCAATCGACAGCGGCAAGTCTTGCTCGACCATCAAATCCAGCAGTGTCTTCCAGATATTGCCGAGCACAAGCACGATGGAAAGCACCAGAACGCCAAAAAGAGTTCCGATGATGACCTGTCTGCCTACGTAGCGGTCAATAATCCGGATCATGATCAATGAATGACTAGAGCTTTACGCTACGGTGCCACCTTCACTTGCGCAACTCGGGAAATAGTGTTGGACATGACGGCTTTGACATCTTCAGGGCCTTTTGAATCGAATATCCCGTCGGATGGTGCCCATGGCTCAGACTTTGACATCTCGCCGGAGTGAGCTGGCCCGACAGCGCGTTTTCGCAGGACTGATGTCACTCTGTCGAAAAGCTCCGTCAAGCCGGAGCACGCCAAGTCCAGCGACGGCTCACTCGCATTCGATAGTAAAGTGCGGCCAGCTGTGAGTCGATCCGCACCACCACCGCGAGGGTTCCATCGCCGTTGGGAGTTGAGCTCAGTTGTGTCGTCGCAGCGGGTGCCCAGTCGATCAGGTTTGTAGAGGCCTCAATGGTGAATGCGACATCTGTCGCCAGTAGGTTGCGCTGGTATCCGAACGTCGGTTCACCATCTGCGGTGCCAGCGGAAGTGGGGGCGACATTACCAAGGCGGGGCGCAGTGCCGAGTGCATACTCCAGCAGGTTACTGAGGCCATCGCCATCTTCGTCAGCGGCGAGGTCCACAATATTGTTAGCCGTCTGCCATTGCTCCAGACCACCCGCCTCTTCACCAGCGCCGGGGGTGCCTTTAGGGGTGGTGCTGGCACGCCAACTCTCAGGCAGACTGGGATCTGGATTTGTCTCGGGAGCGATCAGGACGAGGGACTTGCCCTGGCCGTCCGCTTCAACAGGCCACGGTGGATTATTGTTGTAGCGGAAGCTGGCGATGGTTTCCCCTCCAGCGCCGACAAGCTCGACCTGTTCGCCGCCATCAGCAAAGCGGTTGCCGCCTTCCGTCTGGTAAGCGCCTACAGTGGCCACGCCAGGATAGAGCGACGCAAATGCAGCGGCAGATCCTGCCACAACAGCAAATTCTCCCGGGGCGAGAACACTGCTGCCAAATTCGTAGTCGATACCATTGTCGAAACGAACACCTGAGAGCTCGATCGACTGAGTGGGGCTAATGTTCTGCACTTCGACAAACTCGAAGTCATTTCCGTCCGCGGGACTGTACATCAACTCAGAGATGACCAGCGTGCCTTTGGTCGCAGGTGCTATGGTGCTCGTCCCGGTGACTGACACAGTCTTTTCTCCGATTTTTACGCCCTGAAAGTCGTATGCTTCCACAGTAAACGTGTTGGCTCCTGGAACCACTGGCACGTTGACCTGCCAGGTATCTTCGTTGATCCAATTCACCTTCAGAGATGCCGGATTTCCAGCCAGCCGCAGATTGCGGATGTTGACCCAACCCTTGCCCTCAAGCGTGGTCGAAGTCCCATTGATGGTTGATCCTCCTGCGGTCGAAATTGCAAAATCCACTTGAGGGATCGCGCGTGCAATCGCGGTGGTGAATGCCCGGGCACGGGAATCGATGGTCCCGGCAAAGTTGAGAGTCTCCCGCGGCAGGAACGTGGAATAGTGATCCTCCCAAGGCTCCATGTAGGCACGATTGAAAGTGGTGCTGATAATATCCTGAAGGTGACCAAGGTAAGCCCGTTCCCATTTCGGCACACGCACGAACTTACGCAAATCGCCGTTGTTCGTCAGCGATGTATCGCCCTGAGAGAACGTGAAATCCATGTCCCATGGCAGGTAGAGCGCCTTGCCGTCCTCGGGCCGGATGTAGATCATACCGTTGTGTTGTGACCCATTTGCGTAGCTGTCACCGATGCCGAACAGCACCTGAATGGCAAAGGATCGCAGCCACACGTCCATGTCGAGCAGCTGATCGAGCTCAGAGATCTTCTCTTCACTGGGATTGGAACCAAACTGGCCAATCGCCCGAATCGCCTTGATCAATCCAGCATAATCGTCCGCATCGCGGTTGTTCTTCTTCAGCCAGTGCCAGCGATACAGTTCCTTATCATCGCCACCGAGATCTTTTACCGGCACACCCACGACATTGTCCGGGTTTGGTCGCTTCAGCCCTTCCGGGCCACCAGTCGTCGATGTCGGGTAGTAGATCAGCTCGTATTCAAACAGCGGCCCCTTCCCACCATTTTGAAACTGGTTGTCCAAAAGCTCGTCATCGTAGCGAGATCTCACCAGCATCGCGGATCCAAGGTGGCGCGTGGAGGGCGAAATCACCCGGATGATATCATCCATGGATCCGACGACACCGCCTGCGTGGTAGATGCCATGCTTCGCCATGATTTCCTTTTGACTGAACTGGTCTCCCGCGCCTGAGCGATCAACGCCAACGGTGCGATGCGCGCCGAGAAACGGCTTCTGCGGAGGGAATGCAACGTTGAATCCTACTCGAACCTGCGTATTCCGTCCACGCTGACTGCCCTTCAGGCGGACGCCGCAGTTGTAGTAAATTTCGCTCTCGTTGTAGATGACCGTGGCACCGAGGCGATCATTACTCATCACATTGGTCACTTCGTGAAGGAAAGTCGCATCAGCCTCCGTCATCGTGATGCGGAAGTTGTTGATTAAGTCGAGATCAGCGGCATCCCCGTCGTCCACTCGAATCAGCGCACGGGAATCAGGCCCCTGCCATGGCTCCATCGATGCCGCTCCTTTAGCATCGGTGCCTTCAACATAAAACTGCACAATGGAATCCGCACGCCGCCCTGGAATGGTTCCCATAAACTTGGAACCACCAGTCGAGGTCATCGGCACCGTCCGAAAGTCTGCTCCGCCGACGGAATAATGCAGCTCAAGTTTGGTGACACCGTCAGGATCAGCAGCATCCACGGATACCGTGAACGGACTATTTGGTGGCGGAACGGCAGGTGAATGGATCAATCCGGAATACGTCGGCCCGTTGTTTGGTACCAGTGTCGAGTTTGCAGCGCCCGGCGTGCCGAGATTCTCTGGCACAAAGAGCAGATTCGAGCGGGCGATACGGTTGAAGTACAACCGCGTGTGCAGCTTGTTCGATCCACCCAGCCAGCGGGCACGGAACGAATAGCGGTAGGTCGCGGAAGCCGATATCCGTTTACCATTGGCAAAAGTGGTCTCTGCGTGATTGTGCATGTGCTCGGTCGAGCCACTGGCATCCATGCGCAACACGTTGTTCCCCGGTTGGCTCGGATCTTGAACGACCTGGCCACGGCGATGCGTCCCGAGCAACCGCCACTTGTCGGCATTTCCTCCAGAAAAATTCCCATTCTGGATCACTTCTATATTCGCGCCACCCGGGTCTTCGATAGCCGAAATATCATCGATGAGAAAGCTACCTTCATCGAGCAGGCCAAAGATAAACTCATGGTACTGGGTCGGGGCAGCATTAGGGTTCCGAGCAACGTCTTCGTGTGTAAAAGTCTGCCACACGCCCTTCCCAGTCTCATCGCTTGCAGCCCATGCCCCAGCCTTTGAGTTGTCAGCATTCGGGTCGACCAGCTCCAGGCTCGATCCCCCGCCATCGGCAAGAACTGGCCAGTTCCCTCCATCAAAATACTCGACCACGTCCGCAGGATTTCCATTGGCATCGGACAAGATGAGACGGTCGCCACTTCCCGAAAGCTGACCACTGAATTCGCCGATGATCGTTGCCGCCGGATACTTTGCCTTGGTCGCCGCAAGATCATGAGCGATGACGAGGTAACTGCCTGCCGCCATAGACGTGCCTGCTGGAAAGTCGAAGCTGATTCCGTCCGTCAGGCTCCAGCCACTAAGATCGATCGCCTGCGTCCCCCGATTGTAGAGTTCGATCCACTGCTCATCCGATTCAGAAAAGGGGCGCCCTGGAGAGGCTGGGGAAACGATGGTGTCCAGCTCCACTTTGCATCCAAAGACGTAGTCACTGCTGCCGGCTGTGTTTTGATGTACTTCTACAGAGACGCGGTTCAATCCAACCACCAAGGCATCCGCTGGCAGGATTCCTGACTCAACGATGTCGGATTCGCTACCTGATGTTGCAAGTGTATCGGGTCCGATTTCGCCGTCCGGCATTTTGTAGCGCAGCACCTCTGTGCCGTTCAAATAGAAGACGGCACCATCATCGATGGTATGAGTCAGCTTGATGCCGGCGATATCCTCCAACTGATCGGCAGTCACCGTGAAATCGCTCTCAAAATAAAAGGTGATCACCCGTGGATCGAAAGAACTCGGAATGGGGAGTTCGGTGACGATCGGTACAGGAATTACACTGGAGTCGACTCCCAGTGGGCCCGGCGCAACGGTCCAGTCAGCATGTGCCTGAGCCGCCCAGCCCGCTCCCCGATCAGCAAAGGTGTTGTCGTAACGCCAGTTGCCGCTGTAATCGATGACCATCTGCAGCGCGGTCTGCGCTTCGACCGGAGGAATCGCCAGAATCGGCCACGGGTTGTACATGATTTCGTTAATGACGATGTCGTCCTCTATTGTAAACATGTTAGGGCTCCCGAACGTCGGCGTCGTCGGATACAGCCACTCACCACCATGCGCTGGTGAACGTCCGCGAAGTCGCGCGGTGACACCACGCGCATCCTGTAACTTTTGGCCTGACGGATCAAACAGGAACAAGCGATCGTTATCAGCTGGCTTGAAGCCGAGCTGGATCGAATCAAATACAACGAAACCTCCCGCTGCCAAGGTCGCCGGAGGAAGAGCAAACGGCACTGCACCGGTAGTAGTCGCTCGAATTTGAAAGCCACCGATCTCCAACGGCTCGGCAGTTAAATTGACGAGTTCGATTTGAAAAGACTCTGCGCCAAAGGCGGAAATCTCGTTGAACGCCAGACGCGGCGGTGCGGCAACGCGGGGCACTGCCGCCTCTGTGCCGGAAAGTGTCGCTCCGAATGCCATGTCAGAGCTGCCAGCGCTCGACTGGTGCACTTCAACCGCGAGGACGTTTGCTCCATTGACCAGCGCCGCAGCCGGAATCAGAATCGGATCCGAGAGCGCAGGATCGCGGACGGCCGCGGACGCCAATGTCGTGCTGATCGGTGTTCCATCGGGCATTTGCTCGCGGAAAACTTCGACACCATTCAGATAAACGACAAGGCCGTCATCATAAAACGTCTGGAGTGCCAGGGTGGTCGCTGCCGGGTCCCCATCGTAGTTAAAACTGTGACGGAAGTAGTAGGCGATC
>JAQCER010000075.1 GCA_027618625.1 Verrucomicrobiota bacterium | reverse complement strand
GTGCCGCCGATGGCGAGGTTTACGAGGAGGTACATCGGCAGGTCGGGAATGTGGTTTTCGGACTTGAAGCGTTCAACGCCATCGACCTGCCAGTGGATGGAGTCGGGCGACCATTCCATTGCGAAAATGTGGAAGTCCTCCGAGAAATCCGGACCGCTCCAATCTTTGCCATTGGAGTCTGTTTCCTCCGGGTTCTTCAGCCAATGGTGAGTCATGTGGACTTCGTTGGGGGCGTGCCCAAGGACTTCCATCACATCGATCTCCGGCGGCCAGCCAAGGGGCTCTGGCAGTAGCCAGAATGCCGGCCAGAGACCACGGCCAGCCGGCACTTTGCAGCGAATCTCGAATCGGCCGTAACGTTGGGAGAATTTCTGGTAAGTGGTGAGAATGCCTGAGGTGAATTCCCGCTCTGCGCCATCGTAGTAGGCCTGCTGCCGCTTGCCGCAGATCTTCAACGTCCCATCGGAGATCTGAAAGGCATCGGGCACATAGGCCTGAAGTTCTTCATTGCGGACGATGCCGAACGAGTCCTGCTTGTTCCACTTCACCGGATCGACCACCGGAGAACGTCAGTCGCCATGCCGAATTTGGCCCGATGACGGGCACTGGCTTTCCAGGATCGTAGAAAACGACCACTGCCACCGCAATGGCCGCTGCCAGGGTGAGGAAGATTGCTCGACGCACCATGGAGAAAGATACTCCCATTCGGGCTCCGGGCAGGGAAAAAATCAACTCACTCGACGTTCTGCACTTGCTCGCGAATCTTCTCGACTTCCGATTTACCGGTGACCACGAGCTGGGCGATGCCGGCTTTGTTTGCCTTTGATCCGATGGTGTTGAACTCGCGGTTCAGCTCCTGGGAGAGAAAATCCATCGCCCTGCCTTGCGGCTCCGAGCTGTTCAGATAGTTCTGGAACTGCTCGAAGTGGCATTCGAGTCGCGTTATTTCTTCACTGATGTCACAGCGCTCGGCGAAAAAGCCGATCTCCTTGAGCAAGCGTTCGTCATCGAGCGGCAGCGGCAGGCCACTCTCTTCCAGGCGTCGCTGCAAGTTAGTGCGGTGATAGGCAGTCACGGTAGATGCGTCTTTGGCGATCCGCTTCAGCAATCCTTTCAGCGTCCGCAAGCGTGCCATCATGTCTTTCTTCAGGTGCGCTCCTTCGCGAGTCCTGCTTTTATCGAATGCGGTCATCGCCTTCGCCAAAGCCTCCTGAATGCTCGGCCAGGAAGAGG
This sequence comes from Verrucomicrobiota bacterium, assembly GCA_027618625.1. GTDB lineage: Bacteria > Verrucomicrobiota > Verrucomicrobiia > Verrucomicrobiales > DEV007 > JAGROY01. Next base: position 7,805 of record JAQCER010000075.1, on the reverse strand, counting down.
CGGCTTCCATGGTGTTACCGTTAAGGCTCACCACACCAGGGGAGCGCAAAATATCGGCGGCCGTGAGCCCAGTCGCCAGCTTGCACTTCTTCACCAGGCGCTCGCCCGCAGCGTGATACTGCTCGGCCAGTGCCTCATCGATGCGGAGGCTCTGGCCGGTTGCTGACAACTGTTCAACGGTTACACTGACTACTACTCGACCACGGGAAACCTTCTCAGCAACGGTCTTGCGCACCGGGATATCCAGCTCGGCAAGGTCACGCGACAAATTCACAACGACGTCAATCTGCTTGCGATTTACCGAGCTGATTTCCACGCGGAAGCGCACTCCATTCACGGAGATTTCGCCGCGCCCGAATCCAGTCATACTTTTCATGGAGCACTGCTTACGGGCAATGCGGGCAAATGGCAATCCTTTCCGTAACAGAATGACGCCTAGCGACTTCGATAATACTGCTCACCCTCGGCGGTGATGGTCATGGGGCTGTTCGCTGCGGGCTGGGCAGTCCAGGGGCCCAGCAGCGATGCCGCAGATTCCAAGCTGCCAATCCACTCGACGACGATCCCAGCAGCAGTGCGCCGGATATCGATCGTCCGCCCTCCGGGCTCGCCTGTCGTCCCGACGAATCCTTTGATTCCTGTGGCCCTGTCATTCACCTGGGTAGCGCGCTCAGTGTTGCGATCGTAGCTGTAGAGTTCAACACTCGCACCACCTGTGCCCTGAAACCACACCATGCGGAACGGATACAGGCCAGGGGTCTCCACGATGAAATCGAACAGATTCTGTGGCGCCGCACTTGAATCACCTCGGCCGCCGTCATAACGATCGAACTCCAAGGTGTTGTCGGTAGGATTCGCCCCAGCGGTCACCCTGAATCCATCGTCGCTGTTGACGCCGAGCGTGTGCGCTCCGGCAGGCAGCTCGAGGTAGACAATCGCCTCCATGGCAACATGATCGGAAACACCACCATCTACGAGATCATTGTCTACAAGACCACGATCATTTGCGAACAACCCGGACGCATCACCTTCGTATATCCCGTAGTTGATCGTCACCGGCTCGTCAGCAGCGGTGAAACCGCCCGCAGATTTCAGCAGCTCTTCAGCGGCTGCAATCGAACCAATGGCCGCAGCCGAACTCTGAACAAAACGTACATCAAAGCCACGGTCTGTCCCTGTTCCAACAGGTCGGGCCCAGGCGGTAGGAAGGATCGAGACTCCCGAGTAAAGGCCGTAACTGAAACTTCCGGTTCTGAGCGATCCGGGATCGTCCTGCGTCGCGTAAGAAATTTCAACAGTGTGCGTCGACCCCCACGCCAACCCGACTGGCTGGTAAGTCAGATTCGTGATGTCGTCGTCCACCTCGATAACTGGAGTGACCTGCGCCCCGTCAAATTTCAGAACAATGCTGCCTTCGACCAAAAGGCCGCGGAACTCAAGTTCGATCGGATCGGTGGGTGTGCCGTAATCTGTGTCCGGCGCTGGCGAAATCTTGCTGACATAGGCAGGCGACTTTGCTGCTGCACGATATGCTTTGAGGGATTTCGGATTACCAGCATCGTTGATCAGTACGCGCTGCTTATCGACGATGGAAAAGAACTCCAGTTGGGCTTCCTCATTGGTCTTCTTGCTGCTGAACCACAACAATCTTACTGGATAGAACCCAGCCTCAGAGACCAGCAGACTGACGGTATGGTTGCCCTGATACGAATAGGGATAGCTCCCGTTGAAAATCCCTGCGACTTCTCCCAACTTGTCGCGACCGTCGGAGCCAACGGATAACTTGACCCCACCGGTGGTGTTCACTCCGAGCTGATGGAATCCCGGCGACAACTCCAGATAGGTAAGAATCTCGATAGCGATTCCATTTGCAGGAATCTCGACCTTTGGAATGACGGCATCTGTCTGATCGGTCAGATCAGAGAAATTGCCGGTCGGATCGGGAGCGAAATCGTGCCAGTTGATAACATCGGGAATCTGAACGCTTTCAACTGCCCAGTGGTTTCGCACCGTGCTCGCCTCATTATAGAACGGCTTGCCTTCTGGATCGAGAAGGTCACCTGAGAACTGCTTCTCTGCCCGGTCGGCTCGGTTCAAGTGTTGCGACGGCGTGCCAGCCTGGATGTCACTGATCTGCGATACATTTGCCACGAAACCGGCGTCCTCCGTGATCACAGTTGTATTGCGGTAGCTCGGCAACAACGTGGTGTACGCCGGGGCATCAAATGGAATCTCCCGCACCCGCGTTCCCCCTCCCGATGCCGCATACTCGATCGTCAGCGTGTGCTTGGTGCCCCCTTCGAGATAGGGACTGAACACTCCAGCAACGGTGGTGAATTCGTCTTCCTTGGTTGGCGTAACCTCAACGGCTGTTCCATCAACACTTACTTTCACCGTACCCGGGTCGACCACGTCGCCACTACCATCTTCCAGAAGAATATTGAAACCGTAGGGAGTAGCATCCGCAGTGCTCACTAGGTCGGCACCACCGGAAGATGGTGGCGTAAGGGTGATCAATCCCGACTCAACCCAATCGACTGTCCAGCCATCAGAAGCTCCCTCCTGATAGGCTCCAAATGCAATCGTCTGACCAACCGACAGGTTTAACGTCGCCAGCGGAATGCGGGCTTCGAGCACACTGCCTTTGTGAGCCCAGTCAATTGTCTCAGCGAACTTTTCATTATCGTTTATTGAATTGTAAGCTTCGATCCCATTGGGGGCACCGTCCCGCCAACCGAACTGAACCGTGATCTCGCCCCCCAGCGGCTTCACCAGCCCGGTCTGGGCTCCTTCGTATTCTGAGGTGCTGAATCCAGTGGCCGGGTTGTTGTCGGTGTCGAGAATGATGTGGTAGTAATAGCGATTGTTTTTGCCTTCAATCGTCTGCTCTACTGTAGGGCAGATAATGCCGTGCACTGCCAACCCCAGGTACAGGTATTCGTCATTAAGAGTAAGCTGCACCAGGCTCAGGTCTCCATTGGTATCCGGCAAATCTAAAGGATCCTCAACAGTCTGAATGTTGCTGCCCCCTTGAGCTGCTGTCAGGGTAATTTCCTGCGACTCCACCCAGTCGACCAGCCAGCCATCCGAAGCACCTTCCTGGTAGGCACCAAACGCAATGGTTTGACCGATGCTCAAGTCCACTGCAGACAGCGGCACTGTCACCACGATGCGGTTGCCTTCGACTTTCCAGTCCAGTTCCGTGATGTATTTCTCGCTGTCGTTGACCGAGTTGTAAGCCTCAACGCCATTCGGTGCGCCATCGCGCCAGCCTACCTGCACCGTCACTTCACCGCCGAGCGGCTTTGCCAACCCAGTCTGCGCCCCTTCGTATTCGGACGTGCTGAATCCGGTCGCCGCATTGTTGTCCGTATCCAGAATGAAGTGGTAATAGTAGCGGTTGTTCTTTCCCTCGGGTGTTTCATCAACCGACGGGCAAATGATCCCCTCCGCTTTCATCGTGAGTTCCAAAGTGTCCCCCTTCAACTCAAGGCTGATTTCGCGAATGTCACCGGAGATGTCTGGCAAGTCCGCAGGATCCTGAGTAATGGCAGGCCCGGCCCCGCCAGCCCCCGACCAGTCACTTAAATCTCCATCGATGGTAATCGCGAGTGAAGTCGCGATCATGCTGACCATCGAGAGAACGGTGAGATAAGTTCGGCGGGTATTGTTTGCGAAAATTCGAAGAGTCGATGAGCTTTTCATGATTGGGAGGGATTGATGAAACGAAGTCGGGCGGGGCTTGCCAGATATAGGAAATGGGAAAAACGCAAGCGAAGCACACATTCTCATAATTAAAGCAGCTTGAACAAAACGACCGCTTCCGTCTGCGAGGTTTTTCCTAACCTGCATTGCGTTTTCCCAGAACTATTTGCAACGAACATGCTTTTTGAACCTGCCCTTTATTCCTTTATACAAGCCCTCAGTGTTCACAGCAAGTGATCTTCTTAGAAAATGCTAAAAATGCCACGGCACCATCCTTCGCGATATATCGGAAGGGCAATAAAGGGCAATAGGCGATATGGGCGATATGGGCGATATAGGCGACACGTACAGAACATTACAGATGCTGAACTTTCTATAAACCTACCCGGTCACTCCCAATGCCTGCTGAACAACGTTGACGGCTGCTTTCTCCCCTGGTGTTACCTTGGCCCCAAACATGCGCCCCGATGAAAGCACGATCTTTTTCGAGAGCCCTACACAAGCCATTTTCAGTTTCTTCGCTTCTGATTCGGGCAGTTTCCGATCGACCAGCACCTTCAGTCGACTGATCGTCTCCGCATATTGCCTCGGGTGGGTGACACTGCTCATAAGCTTCTGCAGGGTGCCCGCCATGTCCTCCCGCGAGTGCTCGATCATTCTCTGCATGGTCTCACCATGCTTCGCTTCCTCCTTCGCAAGTCGATCGAGAATGGTGCTGAACCCATCCCGCATCGCCTTGGTAATCGAACCATCAGCACCACCCACAAACAGAAAAATCAGCGTTGGTATCGTGTTCAGAAACTCCCAGTCTTTCGCGGTCAGCTCCGGATCGTCCGCAACTTCCTCCCCGGTATTCTGTCTGGAAAAAATCATTTGCCGCACGTTCGCTGAAATCTCCCGGTTGCCTGATGGCGCATCGACAGAGCCCTGCACCTTGACGAACTCGGCCACTACATCAGGAATCGCCGCGAAGTCGACCGCTGGCAAGTAGAGAAACTCGCCAGCTTGCTCGACCTTGTCACCGAGGTGTTCGAGGAAAGTACTCAACGGCACAAAAGCGTCGATCACATTGCCTGATTCTCCGTGAAGGGTAAGTGCCTGCACTTGCCGGGGAACGAGTGTTGGGAAGTGAGGAAAATTGGCGAAGTAGATCGGCTGCCCTGTCTTCCCTTTGGCTCCTTTGAGCCCTTTCGGGGCAGGAAAGTTCATCAGACTGGCCTCATAGGCGGTGGCGTAACGACGCGCCCGATCGACTAACAATGATTCCAATTCGCCAGCGGACAAATTCAGTTCTTCACGTGAAATCATGATGGCCCGCCCCATTAAGGGCAACATCGCCGAGTGCGATTCAACCTCCCGCTCAGGATTCTCCGCCGCCTGATCGAGTTGCCCTGCGATCGCCACCTGGTTCGCCGCCCATGCAGCGGATTGATGAGCCAGTGCCGCTTCGTTGGTGGCGTCGACCGTATGGAGTGATTGTTGCGTGTCAGCAGCTGTGACGGTTCCCCCATTGTTCAACGCAGCGCGCAGGATGGCAAACGCCAGCGACCAGTCCGCCGCGCTCGCCATCACATTGAGCCGCAGCGTGCATTCGCCACTTTTCTCTGAGGATGGAGTGATGATCACTCCACGGATGCCGCCGTCGACCAGGATATGGAGTTCCCCATCATCCGGAGAAAAACACTCCGTCTTCAGCGCGCAGTCTTTCGAGACAACGACCTCACCATCGACCGTGACCCGCAAAGGTGCTGGATGCCCGCCATCTTCAACGCTGCGGCACAGCTCGGTTACAGCTTTGTGCCATTCCGTAGTGGTATTCGATAAAGTATAAACTGCGCTCATGTTGTCCGGATCGTCCGGCACCATGTCCGGCACCCGATCAAACGCCAAGCAGAAATTCGTGGATCGCCTCAAGCCCTCGCTAGCCCGATGCCCGGCGGAAACGGCGGAAAGGCGTATGACCGCAAAGGAGGACCGACGTTGGCAGTAAAGCGGATGTTCGATCGGGCTATTTCGAATCGCGGGCTGAAGGCCTGCTACACGTCACGCCTTCAGCGTGCGCCACGGAGCTACTACGACTTGAATCAATGATCCTAACATGTTCCTGCGCTGTCGCGCTGTCGCGCTTTCGAATAGCCTCTAGCCTGGGTTATTCATGAAGGTCGTAGCGAGACGCAGCAAAAGGCTTCATTTGCAAGGCGCGGGCCACTTTTTCGGCTGAGAGCGTATAGGCATACGTTGATGTCGAAAAATGGCGCGCAACGCAGCAAATGGAGTCTTTTGCAAGTCTCAGTAGATCGCTCATGCATAATCCAGGCTAGCGAGCGAGCTACTTTCGCTCGAAGAATAGCGTGAACTCGTGGCGGTTGTTGGTCAGGTGCGTTTGCGCGAACAATTTCAGGCCCTTGCTTGTGGCCGTCTCCACGACCTCATCAAAAAGAGCGCAGGGCTGGTGCACATTTTCAACCTTGGGCAGCTTCAATGTGAATACCACGAGTCCGCGTTTCCGCAGAAAACGCGACAGGCGGGTGACGTGGTAAATGGATTCCTCGGCAGGGCCATTCATATCGCAGAGCAGCGCATCATACGTATCACCCTTGCGCGGATGAAACGTCACCACGTCCGATTGCAGAAACTTGAGCCCTGGACGCTTGTCCAGTCGCTTGTCGAGCGGCGCGCGATCGATCGCCGTCACCCGTTGTTCGCGAGCGAGCAACTCGCCGGTCATTCCGCCAGGACAGGCACCCAGCTCCAGCCAGTGGCTGCCCGCTGGCAACGCCGGCCGATGCATCAACAAGTAGTGGAGCGCTTCGGCAATTTTCGCCCCCGCCCGACTGATGGAATCCGGACCGTCCTTGTCGATGTACTTGCTGCCGCCCGGATACAATCCATTGGAGCGCCGTGGACTCTGCATGCCGCAGAACAGGCCTTCCTTGCCCAACAGACAAAACAGCGTTTCCTTTGTCGGGTTCTGCTCCTCCACCGTGGCAGCTGTCAGGTCGGGGAAAAGTTGCAGCGTGCGACCACGCAGATTGGAAGCCAGCGTCTTAAAGTACTTGTCCGGCGATCCAGGATTCAACTGGCCTACGAACAATCCCTGCGGTTTGCGGTCGGCAAATTTTCCCCGCAGTGTCTGCGCCGCTTTCTCGATGAACTGGTCCATCTTCCGTGGATTGCACGGCCAGGTATGATCCATCGGCAGGTTCCAGCGGGTAAATTTCGAAGCAGCCGAATGGTGGACGCTCTTGGGCGCCGACGTCTTGATCAGGTAGTATTCCTGGCCCAATCGCGTCGTCGTCGTCTCAGCCCCGAGCTGGTCCAAAACCTCGCTGGCCACCCCTTCAAATACCTCAGGAATCCGCACCAGCCAGGGGCGCAGTGCGGAATTTGAAGGGGATTCGGTGTCGCTTGCCATAGCCCATGAACTCGCCTCTCAGGTGTTACTCCGCAAGAGGGAATCCGCGGACGGTCGTGCCGCTTCAATTGCGGCTGCCTACGTTGCTCCTCAGAAGTCGACGCGCTTCCGGTATTTTCTCATAAATCCCTGGAGGCGTGGGGATCAGTGGCAGCCGTAGGTGTCGGAACAAACGAACAAACGGTATCGCGCACCAAGATCAGAAAGCATTGAAAGCGTTGCATTAATTAGAAGCCTTTGAGTTTGAGTGTTCACGCCTTCCGACTCAGATTCCGTAGAGCCATCACCCCACCCCACTCGCCACCACCGTTCATCGCGCGCGCCCCTGACTCCCGCTTCTCGCCAAACCTCGACCGCTCCCGCTCAAAGAAGCCGTCCACAGAGGCGGACCTTGGTCAATCCCGGCCACCATCAGGCGCGATGAAACCTGCTGGGCAACGCGGTGCCAGGCGGCAGTGTGACATCCGCGGTCATGACATGTCGGGCGTCAGCCAGATGCGAGTGGTAGATGAGCCGCCGTGTCTGCTCGGTGTTCAGCGACCGATAAGATGGGAAACTGTGGTCGACCATCAGGGTGCCGTCGTGGACGGTGGTGCGCGAACCAGTTTCCCGCGTCTCGCGCGGGCAGTCGGCGCAGGATTTTTTGCCACCCGAATTCCCTGATCCGTCGCCGACCGGTGGCGGT
>JAQCER010000074.1 GCA_027618625.1 Verrucomicrobiota bacterium | reverse complement strand
AAACTCCTCATTGCGGCTCAGTTCCACAGCGGCACGCACCATATTGATGCCGATGCCGTGAAACTGCTGCACGCCCGAGATTTCCGGGCGATTCCACGGCGCGGTGGAGACGAACTCGATGTAGGCAAGGTCTTTGCCTTTCTGCGAAGGAAGGCGTGCGGTGAGTTTGGTGAGGTTCACCAGCATCAGCCCCTGCAGCGCGCCACCACAGGTGATGGAGAATCGCTGTAGCGTAAGAAGCGGTCGGCTCCAGTCAGTCTTTTCACCCCAGTCCCAGTGCAAGTCCTGAGGCCATTTGTGGAGTGGCACAGCGGCACTTTTCAGTCGGCGCTTGGCACGGTCAATCATCGGAACCCAGGTGCTCCGCCAAAGGTCGAGGTGCAGGTCACTGATATCGTCCCAAAGCTCGGCATCCACGTCTTCGCGTGTGCCGGAGCGTTGGAGGTAAATGTCAGATTTTTCCATCGGCTCAGAGCAGCATGAGTTCGGACTTCGCTTTGGTCATTTCGTCTTCGATGAAAACCTTTTTCCCCTCGCGGAGGCGCTGATCCACCATCTGGTAAAGGCGGAGCGCCTGCCGGATAACGACCGTTTTGTTGAGGTCTTTCTTCGTGGCAAGGTCTTCCAGCGCGGTCATCTCCGCGTCGGTCAGATTTAGGGTCATTGTGCGTTTGTCGGCCATAGGATGTGCATTGTGTGTGGATGCAATATGCGCAGAACATGGAAAGAGTCCACAAATTTTCCACATCTTAGTTGACGCAATAGCTATTTTATTGCTATTTTATGGCTATTTAATGACCTATGAATACTCATTCCGAGAACCAACAGGGCCACGGCACCGCCGGGGCAGAACACGTGCTCGCGGACGCGCCGCAACATCATTCCACACTCTTTCGCACTGAACGCGGCGAACGTGCATCTTCTCCGGGACTTGGAATTCGTCTTCATCTGCATTGGACGACGGGAGGCCCAAACGAGAAATCGTCGCGCTGCTGGAGGCTGGCGCTGCTTCGTTCGTGGATGTCGGCATGGGTCCAAGTTGGAGAATTGGTAGATACCACAGGGCAACCCGCCCGTAGCGCTCAAATACGTCGCCCATGCCGAGGCCGAAACCACTCGTTACCAACACGACTGCGTCGGCAGAGCCACACCCACACATGGGGAACTCGCGATGTCCGTTTTTTCTACGAACCACACACCAAACGGTATACCGGAGAGCAAAACGTGCTGGCAACACTAGATAGGTAGATAGCCCTTGATTTGCATAGAGTCCGAACATACACACAGGATTGTTGTTTTCGTTCTAGCACTGAGAAAGATTTCCACCCGAACCATTTTGATGCCAATCATACCGGCGGATTCCACAGGTTAAACCGTTTATAATCAAAGCGTTCTCGATCTTGCTGTCACGGTTTGAAGCACGGTGTCCAATACAGCAGCGAGATTCTTGGCTAGATCGTCCGCCAGGAAGCGCAGCACAAAGTATCCGTGCGCCTGAAGCAGCGCATCCTTCCGTCGGTCTCGGCGGTAGGCCGCTGGATCTCCGAGGTGTTGAGCGCCATCAATCTCGATGACGATTTTTGTTTCCTCGCACAACAGATCCACTTCCATCTGGCCGCGATCATCGAAGGGAATGGGCAAAGCCACATTGAGGCGGAACCGCCCCCTTAGCTCAGGCAGTGTCTGGAAACGGCTGAAGATGAATGCCTCACTCGCACTGCGCGCACGAGCTGCTCCCTCCCCATCCTCAGAGTGTGGTCTGGCTGTATGCACAAAGAGCTGGGCCAATGGTCGATCAACACCATCTCGAACGAGTCGCTTAACGCTCTCTGCATAGTCCTGCTTCCATTGCGGATCGATGGGCAACGGCACTTCCACTGGCCATCCAGGCAGAGCACTCGCAGGGACAAGAATGGTGTAGCCGACCGCTTCGTAGCCGGAGCAGCGTTTGTCGAACATCCGGGACAGCATCGGCACCTCAAGGTCAGCATAATCATACACCTGCACCACTCGTTTACAGTGGTGCAGACGGTGCAACCGCCCCACATATTGAGCAATGGTTCCCCGCCATGAAACTGGCATTGCAAGAAACAAGGTATCCAGTCGCGCGTCGTCAAACCCCTCCCCGATGAAGCGTCCAGTGGCGACCAATACTCGACTCTCCTCGGCTGGGATCGTTTTGAGATGGTCGAGAGCGGCTTTGAGCGCTTTCCGTCCCATACCGCCTTTCAGAACGACGACATTGGGGACACGAGATCGCAACTGCGTTGCTAACATCTCCAAGTGCTCGGTGCGTTCGGTGAGCACTACTGGCGACCGCCCGGCTCCCACTGCCTGAACAATGTCGTGCACGATCATTTGATTGCGCGTTTCAGAATTCATCACGGCTGCACAGAGCCGCTGATATTCCACTCGCTAATCTTCTTCCGGTTCACCCTGCCGAACAAATCCAGTGGGCCGCACGAGCACTTCATGTGTGAATGGCCGTTCCGCCGCCTGCTGCCGCGCGTCCACCCGATGACGCACCGGGCCACATTGCATGAAAATGATGGGATGGTGGCCATCCTTCCGTGCGATCGTAGCGGAAAGCCCAGTGACAAATTTCGCCTTTGCCCGTTTCGCCACGAGCTCAAAGCTGTGTGCCGATAAATGATGGCACTCGTCGACCACGAGATAGCCGTAGTCCGCCACCATGTCGTTTACCTCCCCTTTTCTGACAACGCTCTGAATCAATGCCACATCGATATTGCCCGTGAGCTTTCTCTTCCCACCACCCCATCTGCCGATCTCCCAGACGCCCAATCCGAGGAACTGCGTCAATCTCTCCACCCACTGATCCATCAGCTGCTGTCGATGTACGAGCACCAGTGTATTCACTCTACGCTGAGCGATCAACCAAGCCGCAATCACCGTCTTTCCGAATGCGGTCGTGGCAGAGAGCACACCAAAGTCGTGCGCGAGCATCGCGGAGCCTGCCTTCTGTTGATCTGGTCGCAGGGTTCCACGGAACCCCGCTTCCATCGTGCGACCAGCAACTCGTTCATCTCGCACACGAGCTTTCACTTTCAGTGCCTTAAACAAGTCCATGGCTTCATCCAGACAACCACGAGGCAATGCGATGTGTTCCGCATAGTCTTCTGCACATGCGATGATGCGCGGCTTGTCATAGGTCGGTAGCCGCATCGCCTGTGCTTTGTAAAACTCTGGATTTTGAAATGCGGCCAACCTTACCAGTGCGTTGCGCAACGCAGGCGTCAGCCCCACTTTGGGCACGTACAGCTGGCCTGCCAACACTACTTCTAGTTCTTTCGGCATGTCACCATTCGACAGGCCCGGCATCCAGCCGCGCTGACGGGATGGCGTCAACGTCCATGGATCCGCATCATCACCATCATCCGGCGATACCGTTCGCACTCCGATCACCCGCCCGCGCTCCTCGGCCAGACGAACGATGGATTCGATCCACTGCTTTGAAACTCGCTCGATAGCAGACAAAAACTCCCATTGATCTGGATACGGCTGTAGCGTTGAATCGACAAACACACTATTTCCGCAGTCGCGAGCCGCCCTTTGCAAGGGTAGCGCAATCAGGTTGCCGAACCCGCCTCGCGGCAAAGTGTCTTGATTTGGAAAGAAGCGATCATACGATTTCAGCCCTACATCAGGTCGCCGTTCCATCGTCTCCGTCAGCACATGTGCGCCCAACTTTCGTACCAGCGATGCGGGCATTGCTTCGTCGAAAAACATCCATACATGCCCGCCGTCGCCCGACCGCGATCGCTCCAGTGCCGCAGGAATCCTCAGGCGCTCACACGTCTCCAGATAGGCCAACGAATCGGCACTCCAGTCGCCGCCATCAAAATCCACCGCGAGGAAATAGCAGCGCTCATCCAGCAGCATCGGATAAACGCCGACCACACAGTCACGGCTGTGGTCATCGGTACCGGACAAATGCCAGCGCATCACTTCATTCGTCACGGGCAACCATCGCTGGTGCGAACAATCCCCGCACTTGATTCGGGGCTTCTCGCACACGCCCCGCGACCACTCATTCCCACAAACCGGCGAGTACCCAGCCTTACCCGTTCTGGCGCTTTCGAAGCGCCGGGGATAGACCTCTTCGCGGCCCCTGAACAACGATCGAAACAGAGCGATCTTTGCGTCTGGGGACGAACTGTTGTCGATCGACATCGTGCCGAATCATTTGGGTACCACGCGAGACGATTCGAATACCTACTGCACCCGGGCCAGAAGCCATGGCAGTAGCTCACCGATAGGCATACGCTCCTGGGCATTGGAGTCGCGATGGCGGACGGTGACGGTGTCTTTGAGGCTGGCGTCTGTCTCGCCAAGAGTCTCAAAGTCGATGGTCAGACAGAACGGTGTTCCAGCTTCGTCCTGGCGGGCGTAGCGTTTTCCGATTGATCCCGTTTCGTCGTAGAAACAGTTCATGTGAGCTCTCAACAAATGATGAACCTCACGCGCTTTGGTCACGAGCTCGGGCTTGTTCTTCAAAAGCGGGAAAACACCGACTTTGATCGGAGAGATCCGAGCATGAATGCGCATGATCTCTACGCGCTCGACTTTACCATTCGCATCAGTCTTCTCCTGCTCATCGAATGCGGCACAGAGAACCGCGAGAGCCAGTCGGTCGAGGCCGGCGGAGGGCTCGATGACGTGTGGCACGTACCAGCCTTTGAAGAAGCGTTCGCACCACTGCCGGCTCGCTTTTTCGCACTCGGCGTAATCTTCTTCGGTGGGGCTGGTGGTGGTTGCGTCGAGCTTTGCACGTGCCTCGGAAACCTTTGCTTCGGTGAACGAGCGTTGCTTGTCTTCATCCCATGCGGCCAGCGCGGCCTTGAGTTTTTCATCGAAGAATTCCTGCGGTTTGCCCGAATGTTTCTGGTGCTGTGAGAGATCAAAATCTCCCCGTGCGGCGATCCCTTCCAGCTCGTCGGTTCCGAATGGGAACTTGAACAGGATATCGACGCAGGCCTTCGCATAGTGGGCCAGGTCTTCGGGCGTCTGCCAGTAGTAGGCGAGCACATCGGCACCGAGACCAATGGATTGGTAGAATTTCGTGCGCTGATCGACCCAGTAGCGATGCCACATCTCCCATCCCCAGTTGTCCTGAGGTTGCGACAGATCTGCGTCCTCACTCCAGACGGCGACTTCACCGCACACGGCCTCGACGGCTTCGTCCGGCTTGATGAAGAACTCAAGTTCCATCTGCTCAAACTCGCGCGAGCGGAAGGTGAAATTCTTTGGCGTGATCTCATTGCGAAATGCCTTTCCGATCTGGCAGACTCCGAATGGCACCTTTTGCCGCGAGGTATCGAGCACATTCTTGAATTGCGCGAAGATCGCCTGCGCGGTCTCTGGCCGAAGGTAGGCTACGTTGTCCTCGGTTTCGAGCGGTCCGGTGTGCGTTTTGAACATCAGGTTGAAAGGACGGGGCTCGGTCTTTTCACCGTCACACTCGCCGACGCACTTGCTCGGCTTCTCGGGACAGGCGATGTCGCCAATGTGGTCGGCACGGAAGCGCCCCTTACATTTTTTGCAATCGACCATCATGTCGCAAAATGTATCGACGTGGCCGGATGCTTTCCAGATCGTTGGATGCATGATGATCGTGGCATCGAGCCCGAGCACGTCTTCGCGCTCACGGGTCATCGCCCGCCACCAGGCATCGCGCAGGTTGCGCTTCAGTTCGGCTCCCAGTGGGCCGTAGTCCCAGAACCCATTGATACCCCCGTAGATCTCACTGGACTGGAAGATGAAGCCACGGCGCTTGCAGAGGCTTACGACTTTCTCCATCAGCTTCGTGTTGTCCTTGTCTTTCTCTCGGGGTGCGGCCATGGGTCGGCGGAAGTTAAGTTGGTTGAAATATCAAGTTGAATGGGCAGAAATCAGGGTGCGCCCGGATTGCTGGCAGCGAATCATAGATCGGCCCGATCGCAACGGAAATCGCCGAGGTCACCAGGGTTGATTCCGTTGCAGATCGGGCAAAATCACTGCTTCCTGGAGATCTTGGCGGGGCGATTCCAACGGGCCGGATCAATCCTGTAGTAGTTGCGCAGCTGCTTGTAGAGTTCGGGGTGCTTGCGCTGCATGCTCCGGGCTTGTTCGAAGAACGTTTCGCTGGCCACGGCAAAGAACTCAGCGGGATTGGTTGCACCGTAGTCATCCATGACAGTCCTTTGCCCCTTCGCCGTTGCCGCGACGAGGCGCTCGAATTCTCCGCCAAGCACTTCTGCCCAGACGGCGTATTGATTGCCGTTCTTCAGAATGGGAGCACCATTCGCCGTACCGTCTTCCAAGTCCAATTGGTGCGCGAATTCGTGAATCGCAACGTTCTTCCCATCCCGCATGTCACGAGCCGACCCCCGAGTGGCATCCCATGCGAGGATCACCGTGCCACTGGCCCATGCCTCACCTTGCCTATGCCCCATCTCGGGTTTGTCCTTTTGAAAGAACGTCGAAGGATAGATCAGAATCGTGCGCACGCTGCGGTAAACGTCAGTCGGGCGGCCGAGAATGGGAATCACGGCGTTGCCAGCGATGGTTACCATCATTTCTTCAGTGACCGCTTCGATTCCGCCACAGGGCTCAAACAACTTGTCTTCAATGAACTGCATCACCAGATTCTGGCAATGTTCCTGGAGATCATACGGCATGCCCATATAGAGAGGAACGTTCTGCTCAAGAATCTTGATCCACTTCAGCGGAAAATCGAACCGTCGGATCCGCTTCCTGTGAGTACGCCGACGCACCTTGTCGACGATTATGTAGATAATCATCGCCAAAGCGGTCAGATAAACGGGCCAAAAGGTCTCTACAAAGGGCAGCATCAAGCGGTTACTGTCAGTCCGGCTGTTCCAGTCCGGCGGAACGCGGACAATGCGAGAGAGTTGAGGCACCTGTCAAGTCTCGCCCGACAGGGCTGCATCGTATTTTTTTGAAGATCCGGGCGAGCGTCGGTTCCAACATGTCAGGATCCCTGCTCCGCCTCGCGGATGCGATACAGATGCCGCTCACCGCGAAGGAACAAGTCCTTCCCAACTAGCACCGGGGTCGCACTGAACGCGTCATCGAGTTGGTTCACGCCGATCGGCGATGGGTTCTCGCTGTGCTGTAGCACCATTGTCGCACCGTTGAGATCCGAAAGATAGATGCGACCGGCTGCAGCGACTGGCGAGGCGTAAAAGTTCTGAATCCCAGGAAGCCGAAATGGCCCAGTCGTGTCCTCGCCGGTCTTCGGGTCGATGCACGACAGGATTGCCTGGTAGTGGCCGAGCGTGTACAGCGTTCCTTTGTAAAGCAGCGGCGATGGGACGTATGGAGTGCGCTTATTGCGCTCCCAGAGCACTTGCGCAGTGCCCGTGACGTCTCCCTTTGCTCCTTCGATCTGGATTGCAACCATCGCGCGCGTATCGTAACTCGACCCGGCGAACACCACTCCATCGGCGAACAGCGGAGAGGCAATCACGTTGCGCGACATGCCTCCGCACTGCCAGATTTCCTCACCAGTTTTGGGATTGTAAGCGCGGATTCTAGTCGAGGCATTGACGATGATCTGCTGTTGCCCTTTGTGTTCGATCAAGAGGGGAGTCGACCAGGAAGTGGGCTCGTCCCGGTTCGTCCGCCACTTCTCGACACCGGTCGCTTTGTCGATCGCAACAATGAACGACTGCTTTTCGTGATCCCAATTCACCACGACATTCCCCGCCGCGAGAATCGGCGATGCCCCCTCCCCATGCGCGTGATGGGTGTGCATCTGCCCGAGGTCTTTCGTCCACACCAACTTTCCTTCAAAGTCGAGACAATGAAGCCCCCGCGATCCAAAGAATGCGTAGACGCGCTCACCATCCGTCACTGGCGACTGCGATGCCAGACTCCCGCTGACGTGCCCGCCTTCGTGCGGGAATACCTTGGCCACGGTCGTGCGCCACTGCTCTTTGCCGTCGGCCCGACTCAGGCAAATGACTGCGAATTCGTAGTGATGCGTGACCGGGGCATTGTCGTGCGATCCTTCTGCCTGATCGTAAACCGGCGGCTGGGCATCGCCGACGGGAATGGCAGCGGTGACAAAAACGCGCTGCCCCCAGACGATTGGAGTCGAGTGGCCTTTGCCGGGCAAGGCGACTTTCCATGCGACATTTTTGTCTTCCGCCCACTCGATCGGTGGCTCGGCCGTGTTGGAGATCCCCTGCCCCGTGGGCCCGCGCCACTGTGGCCACTGATCCACTGCCATATCGTCCGCAAAAACGCAAATTTGCAGCGCCATCGCCACGGCCATCGCCATAGGCACTGCGACCAGTCCCAGCGAGATCGCAGGCATTGCTCTCAATCTATCGGCCATAGGGTGGACAATCTGTCAGGTTCCCAGCGGTTAATCCATTGATCTTTACCAGATATTCCGTGAAGTATGCAGGAAATACGGCATTAAGAAACATCCATGGGAAATAAAGCAAAAGGCGACGCGGCAACGCAGAACACTCCGAATCCACCCGAAAAACTGGACTTCATCCGCCAGGTGGTTGCTGAAGATGTGCAATCGGGCAAGCATCCAGTGCCCGTGACCCGCTTTCCGCCCGAACCCAATGGCTACCTGCACATCGGCCATGCGAAAGCGCTCTGCCTGAACTTTGGCATTGCCGAGGAATTTGGCGGCCGCTGCCATCTGCGCATGGATGACACGAATCCCGCCAAGGAAGACATCGAGTATGAAAATGCCATCAAGCGCGACGTCGAGTGGCTCGGATTCACCTGGGGCGATCACTTTTTTCACGCCTCCGACTACTACGAACAACTCTACGGGTTTGCCGTCCACCTGATCCACCAAGGACTGGCCTACGTCGACAGTTCATCGGCCGAGGAAATTCGCGCCGCCCGCGGCACTCTAACCGAACCTGGCGAGCCGACGCCATTCCGCGAGCGATCGATTGAAGAAAATCTGAGCCTCTTCACCCGCATGCGTGCTGGTGAGTTCCCGGACGGTGCCCACGTTCTGCGGGCGAAGATCGATATGGCATCGCCCAACCTCAACATGCGCGATCCGGTGATCTACCGCATCC
>JAQCER010000073.1 GCA_027618625.1 Verrucomicrobiota bacterium | reverse complement strand
CCTAGAACATCGCAGGAGAAGGCGAGCGCGCGCGACATGTCCGCTGCCCAAATGATGTATTTTACACGTTCAACTTTCATCCCCACCCGTTGCCCCCTTCCGTCTGTCGATCAAGGAGCATCGCCAATTTAGTTCAATTCCACAAGCCGTCTCAATCCGGCACTGTGTCCACAAGCAATGCCACGTCGCACAATCGAGCTTTCCATCTAGCACAATTCCAGCCTATTGATAAGAGAAGCGGTTGCCCGGCGCCCCTCGCAGATTCCTACATGCAGTTTTCCCGCACAAGGGCTCAGATAATCGCGTACGGAACCGAATTCGAATGAAGGTAATAGTGGAGGCAAAGATTGTGAATCCTTGTCGCTCAAGCTGTCGCCAAATCGCGACCGTTGCTGGAGCCTGGGTGACAAAGCGACAGGAGCCTGTCTACAAATTTTGCTCTTGCACACTTGCTCACTGAGTTTTGAAGATCCTCCAAGTGCGGTTTCTCCTTTGCTTTTAGAGGCTAACAGACTCTCACTTGAATGACAATGACCGCTTCAGCCTCCAGCTTTTCCAAATTCCCGGTCCAGTGCTTTCCTTGAGTCGAATACCGTCAGGAGAACTTCTTGATCAAGACGCTGGCGTTATGGCCGCCGAAGCCGAAGGAATTGCTCACGGCTGAGGTGACAGGAACCTCTCTGGCAGTGTTAGGGACGTAGTCGAGATCGCAGGCTGGGTCCTGGTCTTCCAGATTGATGGTGGGAGGGATGATGCCTTCTTGGATCGCCATCACACAGGCAGCGAGTTCGACTCCGCCGGCAGCACCGAGCAGGTGACCGGTCATTGACTTGGTAGAGCTGACGAGGAGTCCTTCCTTCGCGTAGCTGCCGAACGTGCGCTTGATCGCGAGTGTTTCACAAATGTCGCCCTGCCCGGTGGATGTGCCGTGAGCGTTCACGTAGCTGATTTCCTCAGGATTGAGCTTGGCGTGGCGCAGGGCCATGTTCATGCACTTGCTCGCGCCGGTGCCTTCCGGATGCGGTGCGGTCAAATGGTGGGCATCGGCTGAGACGCCGTAGCCTACAAGTTCGCACAGGATGTCGGCGCCACGCTTCCTCGCGTGCTCAAGTTCCTCGATCACAACGACGCCGGCTCCCTCGCCCATGACGAAGCCATCGCGGCCCAGGTCGAACGGACGTGATGCTCGCTCAGGTTCGTCGTTGCGGGTGCTGAGCGCTTTCATGTTGCCGAAGCCGGCGAGTCCCATCGGCAGAATCGAAGCCTCGGCACCGCCGGCGACAAAGGCGTCGGCATCACCGAACTTGATGATGCGCCATGCCTCGCCAATGTTGTTATTAGCCGTGGCACAGGCGGTGACGATGCTCATGTTAGGGCCGCAAAGTCCGAACTCCATGGAGATGATGCCGGTGCCGATGTTGCTGATCATCATCGGAATGGTAAACGGCGACACGCGCTTGGGACCCTTGGTGATGAGATTAGTGTGGTTTTCTTCCAGATACGCCAAGCCACCGATGCCGCTGCCTACCATGGCGCCCACGCGGCCCGGATCGAAACCGCTTTCGCCCATGCCGGACTGATCCCATGCCATTTTGGCTGCTCCCATTGCCAGCAAAACGTAGCGGTCTGTGCGACGTGCGTCTTTGGGCACTTTGAAGTATTGCTCAGCATCGTAGTCGACGACTTCGCCACCGATTCTGCAGACATACTCGCTGGTGTCAAACGCTTCGATACGGCGAATCCCGCTCTTCCCAGCGATGAGGTTTGCCCAGAACGTCGGCAAGTCATTCCCCAATGGAGAGACGACTCCGATTCCTGTGATAACGACTCTGCGATCGGTCATAGTAGTGGCAGTTTCAGCTGGATGGATGGTGTTCCTGTCGATCGGGAAACCTGTGCGGTTCCATAACCGATTCCCATCGGATGTCAAATTTCGCGGCAATCACTGCGTTCGTTAAGACTCTGGCAAGCAGGGCATCTCACCAGTGATTCTTTGTCTCGGGAAACGAATGAGACGCCACAGATGCGGCAGACAAAGTGGTAGCGGCTGTTCCGCTTCTCTCGGAGTCGCCGCAGGGTGTCACGCAGCAGCCAGACGCTAAAAGTGCCTACCAGTAGCAGCAGCAGGTAGATCACGATTAGTTGCGACAAGCTGGTCTGGATCATGTGCGAGGGGAGCGGACTACCACTCGACGGTGGTGAAGCCCCAGGTCAGGCCGGTGCCGCCCGTCGATTTGAATCTAAGTTGGTAAAGGCTCTGCCCGAGCGCCTTGAGATCTGCCTGCGAAGCCGCACGCCGCAGTGCCTCCGACTGGTCGGCCTGAAAGTCTTGATCGGGCAGGCAAGATTGAACGATCCCGGCCGCATCCACGGCGAGGGTATAGGTTGCCACGACGTCGCTGCTCTCCGAAAAAATCCCTGCCAGGTCCGGGGTGCTCACCAGTTCGCGTTTCGCCAGATCGCCGCCAAAAGCCAGCGCGGGCTTGGTGGGACCGGGCGGGAGCAATTGTCGACGCGGCAGTTCCAGCAGCGGTGCCTTGGTCGGTGTCGGCAGCAGGGGCGGACCGGCAAAGGCATCCGGCAAAGGCAAGCGATTAGCCACACCGACTGGAGGATCTTTCAACTCCAACTCATGCCCCGCGAACGATGGCTGGTAAGTGGTGTAGTCACTCAGCTGCGCCGAGCCTACCGTTGAGCCCAGCGACGGATCATAAGCAGCGGTGCGGTCCTCCACTTCCGCCAGCAGTGCCCGCATCGCCAGATTATTCTCGCTCAACAACAACACTCGCGATGGCATCGGCAGGCTCTGCCTTGTCGTTGGGTAAACCACACGGAACAGGTAAAAGAACCCCGCGTGGACGATGAGCGCAATGATCAGAAAGAAAGCGATACGCAAACGCTGTCTATTCCGACCATCTGCCCATTCGAAAGTAAGGCCATCACCAGAAACCGCAGACTGAGAGCGTCTGGTGCGTTGGCCATCAGGTTCTGTCATTTGGGATGCCACAAACTCAAAGTGGATCGGCGCTCCCGGTTGAAATCACTACCTCGTAGCCGTAATTTTCCGCCATCGACATGATGCGGATGCCCAGTCCCCATCGTGACTGGTTGTCTCCTCGAAGAATCACCTGCCGTGTGGTTGTCCGGCCTTCAGCCAGTCGCATTTCCAGCTCAGGCATCGTTACCAGATCACCATTGATCATTACCTGCGGGCCTCCACCCATGTCCGGGGCAACAGTCACAATGTGCGCGCCAGGCTGGATCGGCAGCACCGAACTTGACACCGGCACATCCACTTCGATCCCCGAGTGCAGGACGTAGCTGCCACCCATTAGAACAAAGATCAACAGTAACATCACCGTATCCAGCATCGGGGTGAGATGCAAAAGACCCGCTCGGTTTCGAAGTGTGCTTTCCAGCTTCATCGATTTTAGTTATTGCAAAGCGTCGAAGTTCAACCCTTCCAAAGGCAGAATTTTCAGCGACCGCCTCAGGACAATGAATCGCGCGATGATCTTCTCGCCGATTTTCCATCGGTCGCCTCGGCAATGGAAATGATGTCCCGGTCGTCGCGGCTGTCGACGAGAAGGTTCACCACTTCAATTCCGGCCCGCTCCATGTCGTACATGAGCGTTTTCACATGGGCCGCGAGGTAAGAGTAAAGAATGTAAGTGGGCACGGCCACTGCAAGCCCGACGGCAGATGTGATCAAGGCCTCGTAAATGCCTTTCGACAGCAGCGCCGGGGAAGCAAATCCATTGCCGCCCGTGACGTGAACAAAGGTCTGGATCAATCCGATCACCGTCCCCAGAAGACCGATGAGCGGTGCCACGTAAGCGATCGTCAGGAGCACCGAAAGGTAGCGCTCCAGCTTTGGAACTTCCAGCTGGCCAGCCTCCTGCACGATGTCCTTGAGCTCAGTACGCGGCGCGTAGTGGCGGCGAAGAGCCGCGTGTATAACCCTGGCGACCGGCCCGGGAGTTCCCGCTGCCTCATGCAGGGCCTCGCCAAACTTCTTCTTCTGCACCAGATTAGACAAGCCCTGCAGGAACTCCCCCACGTGGATCGAACATCTGTGAAAGTGCAGGAAGCGCTCAGTGAAAATCGCCATCGAGAGGAGACTGCAGCCTAGAAGCAGCCAGATGAGGGGGCCCCCTTTCGTTATCAGGTCGTACATAAGCGCGATTCTTAAATTATCTTAAATTACCATAATCACAAGTGTTTTCCTATCCCAGAGTGGCCCCGAAGAGCCCGATAATCAATTCAAATCGGTGGGAATGCACGCAAGAATTGTCGTTCTCGCTCACGCCGAACTTGCCATCAACCAAATCTGGCGTGACAAAAGCCCCGCTTTCATGGCCAGCAGATTCAGCAGATTCGAAACCGTATTGCGCCTCCAGGGATTCCAATTCCCGGCGGCGGAGGTAGAACTGCGTGCGATTCAGGCGCACCAGGGGGACGAATTCATGGCCTGGCAGGCCCGGCAGCGGCTGGCCATCGTGGTGCATCACCAGAAGCAGAACCCATTCTACCGGGAGCTCATCGGCGACCAGCCGGTCACGCTTGATGGCTGGAATGCACTGCCGATCATGGAAAAGGCCCACTACCAGCGCGGCCTGGAAGCAGTGCTCGCCCAACCCTACGCTGGCAAAGACGTTTACACAGCGAACACTTCCGGCTCGTCAGGCCACCCTTTCACTTATGCAAAGGATCGCCCGTGTCATGCTCTTGCTTGGGCTCTGATCAAGCATCGCTACGCCCTGCACGGACTGACGCTCGACTCCAAGCAGGCCAGATTTTATGGAATCCCGCTGGATCGCATCGGATACGCCAAGGAGAAGCTGAAGGACTGGCTCATGAATCGCGTGCGGTTCCCGGTATTCGACTTGTCCCATGCCGCCATGGCCGGCTTTGTGGAAACGTTCGCCCGCACCCGCTTCGAATACATCTACGGGTATACGTTGTCCGTGGTTCTGTTCGCCCGCTACTGCCTGCGGGAAAACGTGAACATGCACGAAATTTGTCCATCTTTGAAATTGTGCATGGTCACCTCCGAAGTCTGCACGGCAGAAGACCGCGCGCTGATGGAAGAGGCCTTTGGCATCCCCGTGGTCAACGAATATGGCGCATCCGAGATGAGCATCATGGCCTTCGAAGACACTGCGGGGAACTGGATCCTGTCCGAAGAGATCGCATATCTCGAAACCATCGAGAGCGGCGACCTTCTGGCCACGTCCCTGCACAACTACGCGTTTCCCATCATTCGCTACCGGATCGGTGATGTCGCACAACTCACCAGCCATCGCATTGATGGCAAATACCGCTGTCTTGTAAGGCTAGACGGCCGGGTGAACGATACCATCGTCCTGCCCAGCGGCAGGCGAGCCGCCGGACTTACGTTTTACTACATCTCCCGCAGCATCCTCGAGCGCAGTGGTGCCCTGCGCGAATTCATCATTCGCCAGACTGCCCTCGACACCTTCGTCCTCGACGTCGTCGCTGACCGGGATCTCACCGCCGAAGAACTGGCCACCATCCAGGCCGAAACCACGCGATACCTCGAGCCAGGACTCAACGTTACCATCCAGCGCGTCCCCCAACTCACCCGGCCGGAATCCGGGAAGATTAAGCACTTCTATTCAGAGCTAGAATCATAAGCGTCCTTGCCTCATGCCATCTACTCGAAATCATCTCCTGTCTTACGATAGCAGCAGATTTCGCCGTCCCCGTAGTAGGCGAGGAGGATGGCACCTTCCGTTGCGAGAGCGTCAAAGAGCTGAAGCATGAACTCCTGCTCAGTCGGCCAGGGGTAGACGAAGAAGAGGTCTATTTCATCCGTCGCGTACGGGATCCCTTCGTATGTAGGGGCAAAGAATTCCCCGTCACCGCCAAAGAAATGTTGTGGACGCACGAGTTCTTCCCCGCCCATACCTCCGTAGGATTCGAACCCCTCGGGGATGTAACTACTTTCGATGATTCTCACATCAATGCCACTGTCCACCGCCAGTTCCCGGGACGCATCGACCAGAGCAGGCTCGATCTCGATTCCGTACGCCTCGTATCCTAACAAAGCAGCAAGGCACGTTCCCAGTCCCATGCCGCTGCCCCATTCGCAATAGACCCTGCCCAGCGGCAGTTCCCGCTCTGTGACCTCCGCCAGTGCCGCGTAAAGCAACTCCGAATCACCAGGGATGAACTTCGGCATGCGCTTGTTACGCTCCGTTTCGAACAGCACGTCGATGCGGCGGTTTGCTTCTTCCAGATAACTTGCCACCGCATCCGGAAGCTTGAAGCCGGAAGTTCTGGGCAGATCCAGTTCGATCTCTTCTACTGCCATCTAGTTCAAGGAGGTGCACGGCACGGGTCGAGTGCATGGGTTCATAGGATGAGCGTAAGGACGCCCGGAGAAAACGTCAACTTCGACAGCAAGAACTCAATGACACTTCACTGTTTCTCCAGCCGATACAACGCCGAGTCCGTGCGCAGCAGCAATGCTCCTGGCACGGCGGCTGGAGTCGCGAAGATCCTGCCGCTGAGCTCACTTTTGGCCAGGAGTTCAAAGTTAGGACCCGGCTTGACCACACTCGTTTCGCCTTCGCGGCTGAAAAAATAGAGCTTGCCATCAACATAGAGGGGCGCGGCGCAGTAGTTGCCGCCGGCGATGCGCTCGCGATACCGCCGCTCGCCCGTTTTTGCATCGAGGCAGGTGACCAGTCCTCCCTGGTCACTGGTGAAATAGAGCGCGTCACCGACGATCAGCGGCGCTGGGGTGGTCGGCACATTGCGATCGTATCGCCACGCGATTATTGGCGGAGCCGATCCGTCATAGGTGATGCCGAGGATCTCAGACTTCATGAAACCGGTCGAAAGGAAAAACATGCCGTCACCGATGATGGGTGGGGCGACATTGGAGAATCCCTGTGTCTCGTAGCTGAGCTTCCACAGTTCGCTTCCCGTCGTCGGCTCGTAACCGTAGATCCAATCGGCCCCGGGCGAGATCAATTGCGGGCCACCTGGATAATCAGCAATTACGGGTGTGGCGTAGGCTTTCTTGAGCTGCGGATTGGGGTTCAACTCGCCGCCGCGCTCGGTCTTCCAGGCGAGCTTACCCGTCGCGGTGTCGAGTGCCGCGACGAACTGCACATCGCTGCCATCACCGTGGAAGATCACTTTGTCTTCCCACAAAATGGGAGAGCTGCCCGGGCCGTTCTCATGGTTTAATTTCAACTCGCGATTTTCCCACAGCACCTCTGCCTTGGCCGTGTCGACGCATACGGTGCCGAACGTTCCAAAATGACAATACAGCCGGCCGTCTTCGATCACTGGTGTTGGCGAGGCATAGCTATTGAGCTGGTGCACCCACTGCGGATCCTGTTCGACCATGAGCGGAACGTTATGCAGCAACTTGCCGGTCTCCAGGTCGACACACAACGCCAGGAAAGCAACCTGATCCAGCAGCGTGACTGGTTGGTCGCTGGTGTTTGCTTCCAGCCGTTTCTTCGCTTCCTCTTCAGAGGTTTCGGTCTCGACTGCCGCCGTCATCCACACCTGCTTTCCCCAGATCACTGGCGATGACCATCCGCGTCCAGGCAGCCCGGTTTTCCATGCGATGTTCTCGGTCTCGCTCCAGCGATCTGGCAAGCCAGTAATGGCCGGATCAGCGTGCCCCTGAACATTGGCCCCACGCCAGTGCGTCCAGTTGAACGAGTTTCCAGCAGACGGGGTCTCGGTCTCGGGATTTGCTGCCACGTCCTCAGCCTGAGCAGTGGTCTGGGGACTGCTCACCAAAAGGACAAGGACGACTGCTGTCCAAACGAAAAGTGTTGGGCTTGATTTGACGATGCGCATGGTGTGGTGGGTCAATCTAACGAGGTCTCGACGTTTTGCACTCATAAGAAGTGGCTCAAGATTCCAAGTACGCACCAGAAGAGGTTTGCGGCTCTTACGCAATGCAATTAAATTGATCTGCGTCCGACAATCCATTCCACTCAATCTTGATTGAATGCCAGTGTCGATTGGCCTCGATCACGAAGGGACGAGCGCTGGCTGCGATGTCGCGCCTGCCTGGCATCTTCCCTTTCCCATGGGATGCGGGGTTTCTGACATTTTCTTTGGAGAAAACGTCGCCGCGCTCGGCTACTTGACTACTGGCTACTGCGCGCTTGCGGACTGCAGCTGACGTCGGTAGTGATCCTCCATTCGCTCAAGGAAGGAACGCACCTTCTCCTGCGGCTCCAAGCCGAGCGGCTCACCTACCCTGGCACTGTAGGCCAGCGGAAACTGCGGCAGCCGGTGCACTGGCCAGCCCTTGCTCAGGTAGCGGGAGCTGGTGGTGAAGTAAACGGGCTGCACGCGTATGCCAGACAGTCGGGCGATGAGGGCCACGCCGCCCTTGAACTCGCCGACGCCGGCGGCGTCCGAGCCAGTGCGCGTCCCTTCAGGGAAAATGAGCAGGTTCGAGCCGGAGCGGAGGGCGGCGATCGATTGCTCGACCATGCTGCGCGGCGAGTCGTTGCGAATGAACCCGGCAAGGTGAGCACCGCCGCGAAGGAACGGATTCCGCAACAAGGAGGCCTTCACGATGCAGGTTACATTGGGCACGTAGGCGATGATGAAAACCGCGTCGAGGAGGGATGGGTGATTGGGAGCGATGATCAGCGGCGACGCCCCAGGCTGCTCGGCCCACTGTGCCAGACGCTCAAGCTCGCTGAACTCCATTTGCACCAACCCGCTGGCCGCCAGATAGCGCAGAAAAAACCGGAACGTGCGGCGGAGCAGGCCTCGACCGATGTTCACGGCGGAACGGGGCCGCAGCAAAAGGCTGGGGATTGCTGCCAGTGAGAAGACCAGCCCCCCAACGGCCCAAATGAGCAGGCCTCCGGCCACAACGGCGCGCTCGTAAACAGCCACCAGTGATCCGGATCGCTTAAAATCATCCAGACCACGCCAGCGTGTTGGGAATCTTGAGCTTTGAAGCGTTACGCCTGCCACGCCCCAATTTTAGCGCTGTCCGATTTCGAACGAAAGAAAATTTCTCTAGCCTGGGTTATTCATGAAGATCGTAGCGAGACGCCACAAAAGGCTTCATTTGT
>JAQCER010000072.1 GCA_027618625.1 Verrucomicrobiota bacterium | reverse complement strand
CGTAGCCGGTTCAGTCGCCGCGTTTTTAGTAGAAACGCCCGGCGGCGAGTTGGTGCTCGTCGAAACGGGGCCGCACTCGACCTTTGAGCAACTCAAACGAGCGGTTGCCGCCACGGGGCACGCAATCACAGACATTCGGCACGTGTTGATTACCCACATGCACCTCGATCACGCTGGTGCCGCGTGGGCACTGGCGCAGCACGGAGCAAAAATTTACGTCCACCCAGTCGGTCTGAGACACATGGGCAATCCGGAACGGCTCATGGCATCCGCGCAGCGAATTTATGGCAATGACATGGACCGGCTCTGGGGCCAGATGCAGCCGATCCCTGAGGAGCAACTCGTCCCCGCTCTTCACGAGCAGATTTTTCGCATCGGCAGTCGAACATTCGTTGCGTTTCATACCCCTGGCCATGCCATTCACCACGTGGCCTGGATGCTGGGCGAAGATGTCTTGTTCACGGGTGATGTCGGTGGCGTGCGCTTAGGCACCGGCCCGGTGCAACCTCCGTGCCCACCGCCCGACATCGACTTACGTGAGTGGCGACGGAGCATCAAACTGCTGCGCAAACTTCCCGCTGAGCGCCTGTTCCTCACTCATTTTGGCGAAGTTCCCGACAAAGCCAAACACCTCGACCAATTGTCGGCGATTCTAGTGGACTGGTCGGAATGGGTGGCGCTGGAGATGCGCGACGGGCAGATCATCGAAGACATGATCACAGGGTTCCAACGTTATGTCGAAGCACAACTTCGGGCAGCCGGAGCTGATCAAGCCATGCTCGAACAGTACGACGCCGCCAACCCGGCTTACATGAATGTATCTGGTCTCATCCGCTATTGGAACATGGAGCATGAGAGGCACCTGCCAGGGCATTCAGATGTCTAACGCTCCAATCTCCAATTGGTGGAACTCTTTCAACAGGAGGAAGATGTTTCCTTCCTCCAGCGCCATAATCTGAGAACTCAGGCTGTTCCCGCAAAAACCCTTATCATCGAAAGGAAGCCCTTTCTTTACGTTTGGAAAGGCATCTGCGTAGCCTTCTAAACTGTGTCCTGATTTGCGCGTTCTCCGACACAATGAAATCGCTAAGTTGACGGCAGCAGCCCAGCGTTGCACACTAGCACCATGAATAAGAAAGTGCTGCTCGGGTGCGGGGTCGCCGTTCTCCTGGTTGTTCTGGCTTTCGTAATGGTAATTGTGATGTTCGGATCCAAAGTCGCGAACTTCGCCTCTGAGATCATTGACGAGAACCAGGATCGCGCGACATGGATCGCTCCGGCCGACGGCACGTCCGGCACAGCACTGTTTCCCGCAGCTCTCGGCGGTGCGAATCGGCAGTCGACAGAGAAAATCGCGAATCTTGCCTTTCTTAACATTAACGAGGAAGTAGAACACGGATCCTACCGGATGCCGAATGGTGGAGCTTTTGAGGTCTATGCCTGGAGGGTCACACAGGGAGAAGTTGCCGGAGTTTTCAGTGGTGTGGACAAGGCGATCGATGACGGCCCGTATTCATCAAGAATGAAATTCACGTTTAACCAGTATTCGATGCGCTTCAGCTTTTCACCCCCAAGCACCAGTGGTCGACTGTGGTTCAACAAAGGTTGGATGTTCCTTTTTCTTACGGGTGATGGCATCGAACTGGAATCGCTTGAAAAAGCCTACATCAAAGCGATCAATGGCGCAGGAGCAGGAGCCATCTCCAACGAATTACTACCACTGCCTGACGTGGAAGCCGCACAGTAGCTCGATGCGATTCCTCTGCTACGCAGCTTGCTTTTTCGGCGGCGTCTGGCCAGTGACTGCTCAACAACAAGACACCGCCCCAGCCTTCCCTTCTGTTTCGAACGGATGGGAACTGGCGGGCACCATGAACCATGCACCCCTGAAAGAAGCCAGCGGTTTTGCCGCATCGACAGTGCATCCGGGCATCCTGTGGACTCACAATGACGGCGGTGCGGGCTCCAACCTTTTCGCCATCGACAGCTCGACGGGCGCTGTAGTCGCCACGGCAAAAGTTCCGAACATTCCGAACCTTGACTGGGAAGACGCGACTGCGGTGCTGCTCGATGACAAACACCTCATCGCCATTGCGGATATCGGCGATAACGAAAAGCGGCGGCTCGACTGTTTGATTCATCTCTTCCAAGAGAAGGGATCATCAGATCCCGGCGATCCGCCAGCCTTTAGTCACTACCAGTCGATTCGGTTCTGTTACCCCGAGGGTAAACGCTACGACGCCGAATCAGCTGCATTCGATCCGGTCAGCGGCCACTTTCTGGTGCTCACCAAATTGAAGACGGAGACACTCCTGTTCGAAGTCGCCCGCCCTGCAAAAACCGATACGCTTGTTGACGCAAAACTCATTGCCGCCCTTGCAAAGCCTGCCGCTTATCCAGAGACCGACAGCGCCATGGTGAGCCTGAAGCGCGGCATCTTCGGCGTAAGCGCCACTGCGGCAGACGTCTCACCGGATGGCCGGCTGCTCGCCGTGCTCACCTACACTGAGTGCCTCCTCTACAGACGCAACTCCGATGAGAAAGAATGGCAGGCAGCCGTCCAACGTGCGCCCCAGGTCGTTCCACTTCCAGCCGTCTACCAGGCAGAGGCGCTTTGCTTTTCGAACAAAGGCACCGAACTCTACGTCACGTCCGAAAACTCGCCGTCTCCACTTTACAAAATCGCCATTCCGCCGCTGGAATAGTGCACCGGTTTAACTTAACTTAAACGAAGCTACTGGCTCGCACCCTGAAGCACGGATCGTTCCGCCAGATCGTAGCCACTGCCGGCAGGAAGGGCGATGTAGTCCGGTCGATCTGGAAACACGGGGAGCCGACGATCGTAAAAATGCACCCGACCAGTGCCGACGATCTCCGCACAGGATCCTTTAACGATCAGCGCAGTGTTCTCATCGATGCCGATGCCGAGGAGTTGCGGATGGCGCGCCATCAGTTGCGTCATATCTTTCTGTCTGCCACGTTGGCTGAAATGCTGATCGATGGCGACGCCGCTTAAAAACCCGAGTCCGCCACGCTCATAGCCGGGCGCCATGATGCGGATATTGTTGATCGGTGTTGCCCTGGCAAGATAACGCGCCTGGATCGATGCCCCCGCCGAGGAACCCCCGATCACTCCACCTCGTTGCAGAACCTCCTTCATGAGCTTGTGCGCCTTGGTGCCATAGTAGGAATCGGCGAGATTCCATTGCCGCCCACCACCGAACCAGATGCCTGTGGCATCGGTAAGCGGTGTGAGAAATGCCTCATCTGTGTCCGCTCGTTTGCGATCCTTGGTGTGCAGGAAGATTGCATGGGCGACGCCAGAACGCTGCCACTCACTCACCGTTCCAGGAGTCCCTGAGATCTCTTCGCTTTCCTCACACGGTATAAAAACAAGCCGTGCTGCTTCTTTGCCGCCTGCCAGTTCAACGAATTGATCCATCAGTCCGCCCGGCATATCACCACCTCCAACGATGATCAGAGTTCCTTTTTCAACAACGGGAACACAGGGCACTTCCGGAGGAAATGGCGGCAAGGTGCGATCGATTGCATCGCGCCGCCATTCGGTCAGATCAACGAGAAACTCCTCGGGAAGCTGATTCAGTGAGCGCTGCGGGGTAATCGATTGCGTTCGGATCGGCAGATGTTCATTTGCCATCAACAAAGTGGTCACGGCACCCTCCTCCCCTACGGCCTGCAACTTTCTTCCTGACAGAACCACAGCAGTGCCTGGTGCAATTCCAACCCCGACGTTGCGACGATGAGTCGCCAGGACGCCGAGCAGCTTGCCCTTTGCCTCCTCCGATCCGAAGAACGGACTCGCCAGCACGCAATCTGGAAACAGGCCCAGGCCCGGCTCACCGTCCGGTTTCACAGCGCCGAGCATTTCAACAACCGCTGGACTCCCGTCACACACCACGACACCACCGCGCGCGATCATTTTTCGGACGGGCTCGATCATGCGTTCCATCATCGCGGCATCGTCTACGCGAAGGAGAATCAACACATCGCTGAGGGAAGCGGAGTCAGCCACCCGCTCGGCAATGCCAGCCGAGATCGGCACAACGGTGATCCGGTCCCCGGCTTGGTCAATCGCCAACTGCAGATCAGCCATCAACTCCGCGGCTTCATTGCCATGAAAAAGCGCGGATTTCGCCTCTTGCTGAAGGAATGGTTTGATCGTCTCAGCGGTGAGATCAGTGCCGACTACGATGGTGCCATGGATCGTGAGGTTCTCGGGCCAGTGCTCGTATTGCTCATCAAATAGTTGTGCCATTCCGGCACCCGCGCTGAGCAACAGCACGCTGATGAAGACAGTGACAGAGCGCAGAGGCAGACATCGATCCATGAACTGCAGTGTGCATGGCATCTGCTCCGGACGCAACGCTATCCCTCTACCTCAAAACTTCAACCTAAACCCAACCCAAATGCACTACAATCTGAGAGCGACGGTGGCGCGTTTAAGTCTAAGTCTAAGTTTATGGGAAAAGGATTACGTCTTGCGCGGTTTCAAGCCATTGGCCCTGATCAAAAACTTGAACGCTGAGGGTGACTTCCCGTTCGATCTCTGGGATCGACATGACTGGCGTCACTTCCAGTTCTATGGGAATCACTGGACGCTTGGGATCGAGTGTCAAGTCCGGGAACAAGTTGTAGTCGTTGTCGAAGCCAGTGCGATCGAAATCGAAGTTGTCAAAGTAGCCGTCGCCTTCGATGTCGCGGGCGAGCAATTTTCCAGTGACCGCATCGTAGTATTCGATCTGACAGGGATAGCTTGCTTCCACGCGGAAATTGGTGATCTGCCGGTTGCTTCCGCGGAAGTACAGTTCGTGACTGATCGGCGTGCGGTAAAACGGATTGAAGACGTTGTAGCTGGCGTCGACCACTTCGCTCACGAGCGATGGCTCATCTGCCGTCAATGTAGAGAACCGCCAGTCGGCGATCTCGTGTCCCCCCGCTGAAATCTGCACCAACTGGTCACCGGTATCGCTGAGCAGCGGTGCCTCAAGGACGATGGTCAACTGCCCGAACGGCGGAATGCAGACCGGCCGCATCGCCCCGCGATGGCGCAGAGGAAGAAAAGGATCCCACACCAGATTCCATTCGCCTCTTGAGTAGCTGCGTTCGCGCACCACGCCATCCGCATAGAGCGTCAAGCAGGCATCGACTGGCGATGGATTGATCAAAAGGAACCGTCCTCGTGCAAGTTCGCCCGTTTCCACACGCGTGATCATCTTCGCCGGATGCAGGTCGACGAAGCTGTTCCCCTGCTCAAGCAGCTCCGCATCGAGCACGTAGTCGATCACTTCGGCAAAGTTTTCGACTGTCGAGAGTGGCTGGCAGATCGCCTGCAGACCAAAGGCATCCGGCCCGTGAAAATATTCGCACACTTGTGTGACGTGGCCACGCGCTTCGTCCATCCGGCCGAGTGCCGCCAGACACTTCGCTCGCAGCAGGCGTGCAGATGACCAGACGTGCGGGTCAGGGATCGCTTCCAATCCATTCGTCAGCGCATCCAGTGCCACGAGCGCGCCTTCAAATTCCCCCGACTCGACAAGGTCACGGCATCCGCGCAGGGTTTGCTTGCGACCGGTGCGCAGCTCTGCCAACTGGCGACGAGTCGCCGTGTCGATCGCGTCAAGCCGACCGTGCCCTGCCGGGCGCTTGCTCTTGTCCTCGTCCTCGTCCTCGTCCTCGTCCTCGTTCTTGGCTGTTTCTTCACCTGGAAAAATCGAACGCCCCGATGCTCCAGACGCCCGCTCCAGCAGTCGCCTCTTCAATCGCAACACCTCAAGATCAGGGACTCCCGCCAGGGGCGATGCGCTGGACGGCGGGCTGATTAGGTCAAACTTCTCCAGTAATGAGATGCCTTCCCGAATCTGCCCATCATCGATCAACGTTGTGATCTCCACTGCGAGGTCTTCTGGAGTGGGTGGCGGCGGCGCTGGCTCTTCCTGGGCAACCGGTGCATCCGATTCCGAATGCGAACCTCTCTCCCGGTTCGAAGAGGATTCTCCCCGGTCGCGATTTGCCCTCACTCCCGCACCTTCGCCACCACGGCCGCCCTTGCCCGGTCGCTTTTCATCATCGGGTGCTGCCTGCGCAGGCGCGATCCAACACGCCGCAGCTAATGCCCACGCACACAACGACATACTCCAAACCACGCACGCGCGGCCCCACCAATGCCAATTGCAATTTGTATTCATATGCTCGAACAGATCCGGATCCAGGCTTTGACGCTGCAACTGTGGCAAGTATTCAACGGCCTCCTCAATTTTTCCAGTATTATATGCCTCACGGAATGGACAATCGTATAAAATTCCGAAATCTTGAGCCTACCATCTTGATTCTCATTCAGGATCCAGCCATCCACCACCAGGTCGCGCAGTTTCTTAGGAGACGAAGAATGTAGCTTATCAGTAAGTTATTCGTTCCACTTCCTGCGTTTCCTTACACTGCGATTCCGCGCGTGAAAATCCGGCGGGCGTCGCCCGATCCACTCGACAAACTTGGCGATTTCCTCGTGAGCGAGCAGCTTTTCAATCGTGTTATAATTGCGAGCCAGCTCGGACTCTGTGAAGACCGAATGGAGTTTCGAGTGGCAGGCATTGTGGAGAAGTTCGGTGGCTCCGTGACCGCCACCTTTGAGAACCGGAATGAGATGATGCCTGCTGCCGTGCCCGGGAGGGATTTCGCGACCACAGAGCGGCCAGACAGGATTCGTGGAACGATCATTCATCAGCTTCACAAACGCGGCGCACGGATTCCTCAGCGCTTCCCGAGCTGCTCCACAAAGAACTTTGCGAGGCGCTCTTTGAAGTAGGCATTCATGGGTGCGGAAGCATCCATGGTGTGCGGCCAACCTTCCAACTTTTCGTATTCGCAATGCACTCCGAGGTTCCGCAGGCGTTCCGCAAGATCGTCGGCCTGCGCCACATCCACGAGCTCGTCGAGGGTGCCGTGCATGATCAACGTCGTCGGATCATTGGCATCCAGATAGGACACCGGCGAGGCAGATAGCCACCTCCCTGGCGCTTCATCGAACGGACTGCCGCCCAAAAACGCAATCGCCGATTGCGCTGACTTCGCCTGCTCGGTTGAAAGATCTGCCGGCCCGTAGATGTCGACGACTGCCGCGACAGCACTGCTGACCGCAGGAAAACCACCCGAGCCCTCAAGTTCGCCGGGACTGTAGCCGACCATCATCGCCAGATGACCGCCAGCCGATCCCCCGATCACCGCAATGCGGGCGGGATCGACCCCAAGCTCCTCAGCATGCGCCCGCATCCACCGCACCGCGCACTTTGCATCCTCGACGGCGGCCGGAAAGGGCGCCTCTCGGACCAACCGATAACTGATCGATGTGGTGACGTACCCCATCGCGGCGAAATGCGTGGTGTAAACGCGGTAGTCGTCGCGCTTCCCCTTCGCCCAGGCACCGCCGTGGATGAAGATCAAGCCCGGAACCGGTCGCGATGGCGTCTCCTTCGGCTGGTAAAGATCAAGCAGCAGATCACGACCGCCGCCCTGACCGTAGACCACTCCGGCTTTCTCGATCACATTTCCGGGCAACGGCGGAGTGCGATCGATCATGGGCAACGCCCGGATCGCCAGTGCCGCGAGGATTTCATTGCGGTTCCGGTATCCCGCAGGCGGCCCGCCCCCGGGCT
The DNA here is from genome assembly GCA_027618625.1 of Verrucomicrobiota bacterium. Lineage (GTDB taxonomy): Bacteria > Verrucomicrobiota > Verrucomicrobiia > Verrucomicrobiales > DEV007 > JAGROY01. Next base: position 1,485 of record JAQCER010000072.1, on the reverse strand, counting down.
CGAAGCCGCGATGCAAATAGACGAACGCCGCCACCGCCAGCACCAGAGCTGCCAGCAGCAGAATGCCCAGCCATTTCGCCAGAGTCCGACGATGCTTTCTCAGCGCCATGCCATTCTTCTCTCTGAAACACTTTGCCGAAGCAACCCAGGAATCGAGCAAGGTGCCCGATTCCTCCGGTTGGCGTCCCACGCCGACAAGCAGAAAGGCACCCCTGGAAAATCCAAGGGTGCCTTTTCGGTTCAATGACTTACGTTACAGGGCTCTTAAAACCGGCGGCTTCACTTTAACCACCGGGCCGACGGGCGGCCGAGGATCGACTACCAGCACGGGCCGAATCTTTCCCGGATCGAGTTCCAGCTCTTCCGTCAACTTCTCGGGAATCTCTTCGGAGATCACGCGGAAGAAGCGTTCCGTTGCACCTTCGTTGACCGGTTGCACGATTTCTACCACTCCTCCATCACCGATAAAGGTGTCGACGGTTTCCCAATTCTCGGTGTCAGTGCTGGCCTCGATCTCATAGCTTGTTTGCTTCCGGGTGGGGACTTCGAGGACGAATTCCATTCCCGCCCGAGTCCGCTTGATCTTTGCATCGAAGGGGGCCGAGTCGGCTGATTCATCGGTGCGCTTGGTATCGAGAACGATTTCCGGGCTCAACCGCAGGATGGGGCTGACCGTGTTGTCCTGCATCAGATCGAGAGGAAGCTTCGAGAGGATGTTCGGATTGATAATCGGAGCCGATTGGTGCGATCCACTGTAGAGATCGTAGGATGGCCACTGGTTCACGCAATCGAGGATATCGAGAACCATGCTTTTGCCGGCAGAGAACCATTTGTCACTTTCGACACGCTGGTTGGCAAGAATCGCAAACGAGTAGTTGTCCTTCGTCTGCCAGACGAATCCCAGGGTTCCGCGCATCGCGCCATTGTGCCCCTGGCCAGTGCCGTCCGAAGACCAACCAAGTCCGTAACTGCCCGCTGCTGCCGTGCCGGTCAACAGCGCATTGCGGCTCGAGGCGCTGAGGATATCTCCAGGTGAGGCAAGGCCATCGACATGGACGGAGAGCTTCACCAGGTCTTTGGCAGAGGCCACCCATCCTCCATGGGAATCCATGTGACCGGGACGGAGATTGTAGGCGCTTGAGGGGTAATAGGTCACCTCATTGGCGAGCTTGGCGTTCTCGCTATCATTTCCGATGCCCATTTGCGTGATCCCACTGGGGGCGAGCACGTTGCTCTTGACAAAGTTTTCGTACGTCTGGCCGGTTACCTTTTCGATCACGCGGCCCATCACACAGTGGCCGAAGTTCAGATATTCGTAAGTGGAACCAGGCGCGTTCTTCACGCCGCGGGTATCGATCATGAAATCAATGACCTGCTTGTGGGTATTGAAGTTTTTGAACATCGGGTCGTCATCCTCGTTCGACCATCCGGATGTGTGGCTCAGAAGCTGGCGCACGTTGATGTTTTTCACGCGATTGCTGTAGG
>JAQCER010000071.1 GCA_027618625.1 Verrucomicrobiota bacterium | reverse complement strand
AAGGCTGCGGATGGATTGAGTTCGGGTGTGGGGACTTATCGCGAAAAGATCGTAGCGGCGCTGAAGGAAGGCAAAGCCTTCGAAGCGGTGTCTACTGAATTGGGTAAGACTCCAGAAACAGTCGGGCCATTTTCTCTCACGAACCCGATCAAGAATGGACTGAACGCGCAAACTATCACTGATATCGCCAACGGCCGGGCCGAGAACCCCAATCCAAACTACTACCGGCCCAAAATTTCGGCGACAAATGTCGGTGAAATCAGCGAGCCGTTCGATACGCCATCGGGCAAGTTGCTGGTCTACGTGGTTCGCCGCGAACTTCCAGAAGATCCTGCCAAAGTGGAGGAAGAAAGGAAGTCGATGAAGACACGCCTCGCGGCCCGCAACGGCACCTCACATTTCAACAAGGTCTTCGAAGCATGGTTCACCAAGAAGAAAAAAGAGATGTTTGATCCGCTTGAAAACGCGCCCGGCGGTTCTCAAGGCAGCTGAACCACAGAGCAATCCTTTTCGACAGTGCCGGAATCCGATTCATCCACCGACACTGGGCCATCGCCGGAGATTCAGGAAATCTTTGACGACGCCAACGGCGACCTTGCCGTGGGTGATCTGGTTGCGGCCATAGAAAAATATCGCCGCTGCGTGGCACTCGATCCCGGCTTCTTCGATGGCTGGCACGCACTCGGTATGGCGCTTATGAAGACCGATCAGCTCAAGGAAGCCATCGGCGCCGGTCTCATGGCCACGACGCTGAAACCGAATGACCTGCTCGCATGGACCGGGCTCTCGCAAATGTACGTCAAGAACGGCCAGATCGCAGAGGCGGAGGATGCCAAGGGCAATGCCAGGATTCTCTCGCTGGGCGGACGCGTGGTGAAGTAGTCGACGGGAGGGAGCCATGAAGGTCAACGGAAAGCACTATAGGACTGTCTGGAAACAGGAGGATGGAGTCGTTCAGATTATCAATCAAAGACACTTGCCGTTTGCTTTTGAAATAGAGGATCTGCGATCGGTGAGCGAAGTCTGTGTAGCGATCAAAGACATGCATGTGCGGGGAGCAGGATGCATAGGAGCGACTGCTGGTTGGGGGATGTATCTTGCAGCGCTGTCGGCGGCAGCCGATGCTCATAGCGGCGACCATTTTAATGAGATCCTGCAAAGTCACGCAGCGGATTTGATCGCGACCCGGCCTACGGCAGTGAATCTTGCCTGGGCCGTGAAACGGCAACTGGCGGCCATCGCTCAGATAGCCGATGTGGCAGGAAAAGTGGCGCGTGCGGAGCAAGTCGCGGCAGAAATTTGTGACGAGGATAGTGACTGGTGCCGTAGGATCGGCGAGCACGGCGTGAAGCTGATCCGGCAGCTGGCCGACCACAAACCTGCGGGTGGCGTGGTGAACGTGTTGACCCATTGCAATGCTGGCTGGCTGGCATTTGTCGACCATGGTTCCGCGACCGCGCCGATCTATGCCGCGCATGATGCTGGAATTCCCGTGCATGTGTGGGTGGACGAGACACGCCCACGCAATCAAGGCGCTCGGCTCACCGCATGGGAACTGGCGGAGCACGGAGTTCCACACACGGTGATTGTGGACAATGCGGGTGGGCATCTGATGCAACGTGGCCTGGTCGATCTCGTAATCACTGGAACCGATCGGACGACGTTCACTGGAGATGTCGCCAACAAGATCGGCACCTACTTGAAGGCGCTGGCGGCTCGGGACAATGGCGTCCCGTTCTATGTCGCGCTTCCTTCATCGACGATCGATTGGGAAACCAGCGATGGAATGCAGATTCCCATCGAACAGCGGGATTCCGAAGAAGTCACAGTCATCGAAGGCGTGGCCATTGTAGATGGTTCCGTTCAGTCGGTGAAGCTGACGCCTGGAGGCAGTGCTGCAAGAAACGACGCATTTGATGTGACGCCGGCCCGACTGGTGACTGGGCTAATCTGCGAACGTGGCTTCTGCGCCGCATCCGAGGCCGGAGTCCGCGAGCTGTTCCCAGAGCGCAGTTGATTGATTGATCGATTGATACGGCTCGGGCAAAAAAAAAACAAGGAGAGGCGGACTCCGATCCGCTCTGGCTTCAAGTGCGATAGTCCAGTCCTTCTCTACTACCAGAGTCCCCATTTTCCGGTCTGCATGATGTAGAGTCCGAGAACGAGATTCGACACGCCGTGGCAGACGACACAGGCGGCGAGGCTCTTTGTGCGGATAGCCACCCAGCTGATGAGAATGCCGTAGATGAGGCAGGCGAGGTAGTCTTCGGGGGCATGCACCAGCACGAACAGTGCGATGGTGAGAGCGATGGGCTTCCATTCTTTGATGCCGAATTCCGTCTTCCAGAAAGGACGGTCCATGTTCACAAAATAACGCCACAGGAAACCGCGCCAGAACAATTCTTCGAGGAATGCGACTGCGATCGCCATGCGGATGAAGCGCATGATGACCGCGGCCCAATAGGCCACCGGGTTGTGGTAGAAAATCGTTGGGTCGAATCCGTCCGCACGAGCCGACAACCCTAACAGTGCCCAAACATTGCGATCTTCGTTGATGAACGGCAGCTTTTCCATCCATTCGGGCTGGGTCCAGCTTGCCACATTCCACACATCGTAGAGCCACGATGGCAGGATCCACACCATGATGCCCAGCACGCCAGTGATGGCGCCAAAGCCAATGCCGTTGAGTGGCCGGAAAGTGTAATTTTTCCAGAAGAAGCCCACCAGCCCCAGCGCGATGACTGTTTGCAGCGGATAGATCCAGTGTTCCGGTGCGTGTTTCCACCAGGGCAGGTCATCGTTGTCAATGTGGACGCCAGGCAGGTCTTTGATCACCAGCAGAAGCATGAAGGCAACGAAAGGCGCAACGTAGGCGGCCGTACGGTTGTCCCTCAGCTTTAGTTTCTGTGCTGACGCATCAGCCATGCCTAGCGGGATCGGAGGCGCCCGACGAAGTCGGCGATGCGATCGAGTGCGGTACTGAGTTGTGTTTCGTCGGTGGCGTAGCAGCAACGAAGGAACCCTTCGCCAGCTTTGCCGAAGGCGTCGCCAGGAACTGCGGCCACGTCTTCTTCTTCGAGGAGCTGCATGGCAAATTGTTTGCTGGTGAGGCCAAACTCCCGTATGTCGGGGAACGCGTAGAAGGCACCGCCTGGCTTGAAGCACGGCAACGCCATGGCTTTCATTCGGGAGAGCAGAATGTTGCGTCGGCGTTCGTAGGCTTTGCGCATGCGCTCTACTTCAGGTGCGCCATTTTCCAATGCTTCCACTGCTGCCACTTGGCTGGTGATAGGGGCGCAAAGCATAGCGTATTGGTGAATCTTCATCATCGCTTCGGTAAGCTCCGGCGGGGCGCAGGCATAGCCGAGTCGGAATCCGGTCATCGCAAAGGCTTTCGAAAATCCGTGAAGCAGGATCGTGCGCTCACGAATTCCTGGGAATGCCAGTATCGAGGTGTGCGTGGCGCCGTCATACAAGAGTTCACTGTAGATCTCGTCGGTGATGACGATGAGGTCGTGCTTCACACAAAGAGCTGCGATCTTCTCCATCTCGTCTGCAGGCTGGATCGCGCCTGTCGGGTTCGTCGGGAAGTTTAGCATCAGCACCCGAGACTTCGGCGTGATCGCTGCTTCCACATCTGATGCCCGGAGAGAGAAATTGTCCTCAACCTTGGTCTGAATCTTCACAGCCTGGCCGTAGGCGAGGTAAATGCTCGGGTTGTAGGAAACGTAACACGGCTCGTGGTAGATGACCTCGTCGCCCGGGTTCAGCAGCGCCCGAAAGGCTATGTCTAGAGCTTCAGACACTCCTACCGTAACCAGAATTTCTTTGGCCGGATCGTATTGGGTGTGGAAGTGTTTTTCCACATAACCAGCGATCGACTTGCGTAAATTCATCAGGCCAAGGTTCGAAGTGTAGCTGGTCTCGCCTTTTTCCAGCGAGTAGATGGCTGCTTCGCGGATATGCCAGGGAGCGGAAAAATCAGGCTCGCCGACACCAAGGGAGATGACGTCGTCCCGGCCTTGAACCAGTTCGAAGAAGTCGCGGATGCCAGAACGGGGGATGCCCTGGACACGTTGAGAGATACGTTCAGAAATTTTCATCAAATTATAGCAAGAAGGGGGTAGTGCTGCGGGGCGAGCGATGGCCTTGATGGCCTGCCCGCAGGGTTCAGGACTCAAGGACCAGGATCACGGAGCAACCGGCAGGCGCTTCTCCGATGCTTCAGTCTGCATCATGAGGCCATTTTGTTTGTAGGTCTTGAGCTGGAAGTGAGTGGCTGTCGAGATGACGCCCTCCAGTGTACTCAATTTTTCCGATACAAACCGTGCCGTGTCCCGCAAGGTACTGCCCTCGACTGTGACCAGCAAGTCGTAGCTGCCACTCAGCAGGTAGCAGTCAGTCACTTGGTCGAATTTTGAGATCCGCAGAGCGAGCCGGTCAAATCCGCCGCCGCGCTCGGGTGTCAGTTTTACCTCGATGAAGGCGATCACCCCGTCATTGCCGGCTTTTTCACTGTCCAAAATAGCCTGATAGCCCAAGATCGTCCCGTCGTCCTCCCAGGCCGCCACACGGGCCGCCACTGCGGCTTCATCAACAGCGAGCATCTCTGCCAGCTGTGAGGCTGTAAATTTGGCGTTCTTGTTAAGGATTTCTAGTAAGGGATCCATAGAGGTCATTATTGGTGATACGAGAGCAACAGTCTGGTTTTATCGGGAATCTCGCTGTTTTCTCCTATACCTTGAAACCGGCGGGTTTCCAGCGGTTTTGTAATAGGCCGCCAGCAGTTCCCGCAGCCGCCGCAAACCACCATTTCTCCCATCAGGGCCTGGCGAGCTCAATGGTATTCGCGATCGAGTCAATCGGTTCCAGAGCTACTTTTTCGACAATCCCTCCAGATAGTCCAGAAGGCTGGCCACTTCATAGACGGTGAATGGGCTCATCAGTCCGGGGGGCATGAGGGATGTGGCAACAGTGGTGCGACTGGTGATGTCGGATTTCTGGAATTTGTGTTCTTTGGCAGCGATGTCGCGCAGAGTGACGGTGTCTCCAGCTTCGTCAGTGACGAAACCAAGGACGACGGTGCCGTCCCTGGCGGAAACGACATTGCTGGCAAAACCTTGAGCGATGGTTTTGTTAGGGTCGAGGATGCTGGCGGCGAGGTCCGGGCGCTTGTAGGTCTGCGCTATGTTGCCGAGGTAAGGGCCTTTCTGCGGTTCGTCCTGGCTGACGGTGTGGCAGGCGAAGCAGGTCGCTTTAGTGAAAACCTGCTCCCCCAGGGCGACGTCACCCTTTGCGGCAATCACTTCGGCGAGCGCGTTTTCCGGTTCAAGCGTGCTGATCTTTGGTGTTCTGTCCCGCCTTCTGCGTTCAAGTTTCAAATCTTTGGAAGCCGCTTTGGCAGCGGTGGCAATGCCTTGATCGGCATCATCCACGGAGGCAAGAATGCGTTCGTTCAGCAAGCGGCTGTGGCTTTTGATTGCCGCGTTGATGAGACTGACCCGGCGCTGTGGTGATTCCCAGGCTTGATCGATCGCCTTCAGCGACATCTCGCGAGATTCGGGACTCCCTGAGTCGCGGGCAGCGAGCGCCAGCAGTCCTGCATCAGTCCAAAGCACTGCGGGAGAGTCTGGATGCCCGGCCGCATAGGTTTCCAGCGCGAGGTGGTGATTCTCTAACTTGGGAGCTCCAAGGAATGCCATCGCGCCAGCTCGCTGTTGTTGACCGGCGTCCTGAGCCCTGTCGAGCGCCACCAGCGCCGAAAGCATCGCTGGGAGTGCCTGCGTGTCGTCGGTTTTCGCTAGCGCACTGATCGACTCAACGAGGGTTGCGGGCGAAGCGCTGGCGTCCTGCGCCGCTTTCAACAGCATCGGAATCGCTGCTGGAGGAATCGTTTCGGTCGCGGCCAGCTGCTCGATCGCCGCCGACGCAAAGGACCCATCTGATTCGGCGAGCGAAATCATTTTGGCCAGCGCATCGTCAGAATGAATGCGGTTGCGGCTCATTTCTTTCACGATGAACGCGGCTTCTTCAGCGCTGGCATTGTTGAATGCGGCGGCTAGCGCATCCGCCACCTTGGGAGTTTCGCTCCAAGGTTCCGGCTGGTAGTACGGCCCACGTGTATCCGGGCGAGTGCCCCAGCTGTCGCCCTTCCATTCACCATCGATGTTGCCCAACCGGCACAGTGCACTGAATAAAAGCTGGCGAACATCTCCACGCGTTTCGTTTTTCAGGCGGGCGATCAATCCATCGACGACTTCAGGCGTGTGCATGCGCATGAGTGCGCGCGAGGCTCCCAGTCGACCGGCCGATGTTGACTCGCTGGCATCGAGCACCGCGAAGCACGCCTCGCTGGCACCAAGCATGCTGAGTCCACGGAAGGCGGTGTGTGCCACCGTCGGGTCGCTGTCGCCAAGCCTGCTGGCCATGGCTGGAGCAAGGTCCACCAGTCTCCTGCGAGTGGCGGATACCATGGCCTCAATGCGCACCCTTGGATCCTCGCTCATCAGGCCGTCCGCGAGAAGATCGTTGCCGCCGACGGTCATGTCTCCCAGCGCCCGCAACACGAATGGCTGCAAGGCAACATCAGCAGCCAACGGCTGCAATGAGGCAGCAGGATCGCGCAACGTGATGGCGTAAAGAGCGGCGACGCGAGCGGACAGTAGCTTGTTGGTATTACCTGCGAGCGCAAACAACGCAGTGGTGATCTCTTCGTTCGCAGGACGGCGAAGCAGGGTGCGTTGCGCCTCCAGTGTGCGCACCTGGCTGGGCGATTCGAGCGCAGCGACCAGCTCGGCATCGCTGAGCCTGGCGGAATCGGGCAACGGCTCGGGAGTGAAACCCTTTGGAGAAACGCGCACGATATATCCAGCATCGGGCCCCGCCCAATCGAACGTCGCTCCCTTCCAACTCGCCTGGTAGACGTTGCTCAAGCCATCGACCGTGGCATCGGTCGGGCGAGTCATGGCGATGAATTTTTCGGGAGCCTTTGTCTCCATGAAAGTTGCTCCCTTGCGCTCGACGGTGTGCTTCCACAGTGCGCCAGTGCCCCAGTCGCAAGTGAACGGCGCGTGGTTCCATTCATCAGGAAAGCCCGGCTCGCTCAGGTAAGTGGAGCCGCACCCGGAACCACCACCATAGTCCGCAAGAGGAGCAATGTGTTCGTCGCCGAAGTTTTTATACATGCGAGGGTAGCCGTGATCTTCGAGGCCGGTGAAATGGTGAAAGCGCATATCCCAGCCGCCGCCGTCATTGGTATTGTCGCGGGCGAAGATTTCCAGCAATGGGCTGATCGGCGTGCCGAGGATATTGCGCGTGCCGGTGCTGAAGATTTCGAGGCCGCTGCCGTCTGGACGGAAACGGATCACGCCACCGCCGCGGTGTTGCAGCTTGCCTCCGTCTGTGCCCGTGGCATTCATGAATCCAAAGTCGCCGCCAGCGACGTAGAGCCAGCCGTCGATTCCCATGTCCAGTCCGTTGGTTGTATGGTCGGCAGGCCGGTCTGCAAAACCAAAAGCGATGCCTTCGATCAGGCGCTTCGATTCCTCGGCAACGCCATCGCCATCCGTGTCGGTGAACACGCTGACATGCGGTGGATGCACGAGGTAGAGCCGGTCGTGATCCCAGACGAGCCCGCGCGGCGAGTCGATGTCCTTCACGAACTCGGTGACTCGGTCGGCGCGACCATCGCCGTCCGCATCGCGCAGGCGCAGGATGCGACCGCGGTGCGGATTGCGCCCGAGCGAGCCATTGCCATCGCTGGAAACGTAGACATCACCATTGGGAGCAGCGGCTACATAGACCGGATAATTCGCGGTTTCGGGTGGAGCGAACAACGTCAGGTCGAAGCCCTCCGGCACCTTCACATCGCTGAGGATCTCAGCCTCCTTTTCTTGGGAAAGGCTGACAATCTTCGGCGTGATATTGCCCTGCTTCACATAGTCCGCGGCGGCGATGCTTTTTTCAGCTTCTGCCTGATCTGCAGCATCCAGCTTGGGGAAAATCGACTTGATTCCAGGCCCCTTCACTGTGATCTCGCGAATGCTGGCCCAGCCTCCCCGACTCGTGCCAGTGCAGGTGATGATCAGGCGCTTCACCGCTTTTGCGTTCAGGGTGTGCTTGCTGTTGCCGTCCTCTTCGCTGGCCGTGGCATCGATGAGAACTTCGCGTTTTGCCTCGACCGCCTCCGCTTCGATCTTGTGCTGGTAAGCATTGTTTCCGCTCTCCCAGATGATCGCGATGCCATCCAGATCCTGCGGCTTTTCAAATTCTAGCTGGAGCCACTGTGGCTTCGATGCCCCGTCTGCGCACCAGCGCGTGCTCTCGTTCTGGTCGATCGCATACCAGGTCAAATTGCCGGACTGCTCGCTGCTCGTCGTAACCGTCACGATCGTTGCATCTTTCATCTTCTCACCCAGCTTCTTGATCTCGGCCGCAGCCTGATCTTCCTTGCTGACAAAGGTGATCTTGTTCTTGCCTTTGAACGCCTCCTGGTAGTCTGGAGTAAGCTTGTCGCAGCTCCAGAGCAATCCGCGCGTGACCAGATCGAGGTAACGCGCGTCCGCTACCGTCTCCGTGTTGTGACCGATGGTGGTGCTGAAACTGCGCGCGCCCTGCTTCTCATTGGTCCATGCCACGATCGATTCCACTGCCTTGCCATTGACCATCTGCTTGCCCATCGCCAGAGCATGCGCGTCGAAGATTTCGACATTGTTGTAGAGTTCTTCGTTGATCGTCGTCCAATCCTCAAGCGACGCAGTGATCGGGTGTGCCTTGTCTACAAAGGTAATCTCGATAGGCTCCTGCGGCCCGTGGGAGTTCGACGCCAGTCCCAGGTGGCGGAACCACTTGTCCGTGCCCGTGCGGAAACTGTGCATCGCGCAGTGCAGGTGCACTGCAGGGATCGTTTTGTGCGCTTCCAGAATGCGATCCGTCGTCTCGATGTCCTTGCGATCGGCCGCGCACTCGTCATGAATGATGACGTCATACCCCTGCGCCCAATCCGGATTGTCGTAAACTGGCAGTGGTGGATTCGTGCTGCCATCGTCGGTCCACACCACATCCACCTGCACATTCGCCCGCGCCTGAATGCCATTGCAGAGGACTTTGTGCTGCCCCTTGTAATCGTGGCAGCAACCGCCAGCGATCAGTAATGCTTTGAGAGATTTGGTTTCCGCATGCCCTGCGGGGATGGCAGAGCAGCACGCGAGGATCGAGCAGAGGAGGGCAAACTTGTTTTC
>JAQCER010000070.1 GCA_027618625.1 Verrucomicrobiota bacterium | reverse complement strand
CATCGGTGGCCAATCGAAAACGGATGGGGGCTGGGACACGCATGGTTTCAATGACACGCGAATGTTCCCGATCATCGAGGACTTTCATTTGCCAATCACCGATCAAACGTTGCCCACGCTTCTGAGAGACCTCGAGCAACGAGGAATGCTCGACGAGACGCTCGTGGTCTGGATGGGTGAATTCGGCCGCACTCCGAAGATCAATGCCAACGCGAGCCGTGATCACTGGCCCCATTGCTACTCCGCCCTGCTCGCCGGTGGCGGCGTCAAGCGAGGCTTCGTCTATGGCTCGTCCGACGACAAGGGCATGCACCCAGCAGACGATCCGGTCACGCCGGAGGACTTGGCCGCGACGATCTACTATCTGCTCGGCATTGATCCCAACGCTCACATCTACGATACCCAGAACCGGCCACTGCCTATCTCCAGCGGCAGTCCCATCTGGGACATCATCGCGTAGTTGCGAAGGCGGAATCCCATTGAGAAGCAGCCACGCGAAATCGGGCTACTGAAACGCTTCGTTCAGGATGAATGTTAGGGTTCGCAGGGATGCTCTTGGACATTTCAAACAGGTGCATTATTATTAAGCATGCATCGCTCACATTTAGTAAGCACTCTCATAGGAGCCGCCGCCCTGGCCCTCGTCCTCGGTCTGTCGCAAGGGAGGCTCTGCGCCCAGCAACAGGGTGTTCGCACTATCAAGGACTTCCCCAATCGTTTGACCAAAGAAGTGAAGCAGGAGCGGGTTCCAAGACAGGAAAACAGGGTACGCACGGCAGCAGACTATGAGCACGCAGCGGCCGCCGAGGCTGCGGAGCTCGCACAGCTTGAGGCAAACGCACAGCTTGAGGCAAACGCACCCACGCTTCCACCGGTGGCAGCGGAGCTGCCGGTCGAAGAGAAGCAAAAAGATACCACCAGCTATGTGTTCAGCATTCCCGGTGCCGATCTGGTGAGAGTGGCCACCCAGGCCGGAGCTGTTTTCTCACCAGAGGGCGGCAAGCCAGTCGAGCGGGGCGGAAATGGCGCATTCCAAATGCCCGTCCATCCCAAGGCAATGACATCACTGGCGCAGGGCCACATCATGACTCAAATCAAGCCACAGGATTTCTGGGTAATCGAATCGTCAAAAAATCGCTTCCACATGTTCGCCGACGCCAAGGGCAATCCTTTGCAATTGCGAGAGGGCTGGTCCGTTCAAGGCGTGGTTCTGAAAGGGAAAAACTATACCTGGGTGACGCAGCCCGAGAGCGGCGCCAAATCACCCTACTTCGTCGTCGAGATCACCGCCTATCACCATGCCAACACGGTTGTAGAGATCGCAGGAGCACACCTGGTCGGCCCTCCCGGAGTCACTGAATGGGAACAGGCCTTCATCAATCCTAAGGACACGCACAAGCCTCTGGGTTCGTCAGGAAAAACGGACGCCAAACCCGCTCAAACGGCACCCAAAAAGGCACGCGGCCCTCGTGCAACGGGGCTGTAGACCGTGTGAATGTACACGATTTCGGCTGCCCACCATTTGGGCAACACGGAGCCGAACGAAGGAACGAAGAATCGATTCTGGGACTTCTCTAAACAGTCAAACCGGCCACCGGGAATTGGAAGAGTGTGTGGCCTCTGCTTAGAAAAATCACAGAATCAGACACTTAATCCTGGTCCTGGTCTTCGTCCTGATCGTCGTCCTGATCGTCGTCTCTATCGTTACGGCCACCGCCGTCCTGGTTGTCAAAATCCTGAACACGTTTCAAGGCATCGACAAACTCGTCGAGGTGTTCAATCGGCAACATAATGGTGTCTCTCCGACCGCGAACGTCTTCGGTGATTTTAAGGAACCGTCCTCGATTGTTCTCCTTCAAGTCGATGAAGAACACTTTCCGATCAGTGATGATCTTCTCAGTGAGCAGCGGCTGGTGGTGCTGATAGGTGCTATCCGTATTTTCAAACATGCCGTGTGTGATATTGCTATTGCTGTGGATGATAACAGGGAGCGAACGAGTGGACGCTCCTTATTAGGGAATTGGGGAGGCATTAAATTGCCCAACTTGTGAGCGATAGGCAAACCTTTTTCCCTCAGTGCACGGGTAAAACGCTGTGTCAATTCACGACAATCCTACTGCGTCCCGCACTCTCATGAGCGTTTCACGGGCTACCACGCGCGCCTTCTCCGCGCCAGTTGTCAATACATTGTCGACGTAATGAGAGTCTGCTTCCAGCGCTATCCTATGCTCTCGGAACGGCGCAAAGTGTTCCCACATCGCACCGAACAAACGCTTCTTGAAATCTCCGTAACCGGTTCCTCCTGAGCGGAAATCAACGATCATTTGCGCGACATCCGCAGGGCTCGCAACCAGTTTGTAGAGGTCGAGAATGATGGACTTATCAGGGTCCTTTGGCTCGTCCACAGGAGTCGAATCCGTTTGAATGCGCATCACCTTATTCTTCAAGGTTTTCTCCTCTTCAAAGATTGCGATCGTGTTGTCGTAGCTTTTGCTCATTTTTTCGCCATCTAGCCCCGGAACGGCGGCTGTGGCCTCCCCAATGCGGGGTTCAGGGAGCTTGAGCACACCGTCGCCGTAGCGATTATTGATCTTCATGGCGATGTCACGAGTCACCTCAAGGTGCTGCTTCTGATCCTTCCCGACTGGCACGACGTCGCTGTCGAAAATCAGGATGTCGGCGGCCATCAGCACTGGATACGCAAACAATGCGTGACTGGTTTCAATTCCCCTTGTCTCCTTGTCTTTGTAGGAAGTGCAGCGCTCTAACAGACCCATTGGCGTCACGGTGCTCAGGATCCATGTCAGCTCCGCTACTTCAGGCACATCCGATTGGCGAAAGAATGTCGCTTTCTCAGGATCCAGACCACAAGCGAGGAAGTCGATCGCAAGGTCGCGCGTGTGGCTGCGCAGCTCCCCGGCATCGTGTACTGTCGTCAGCGAGTGATAGTTCGCGATGAAGTAGTAGGCATCCCCTTCGTTCTGTAGCTGGATGGACGGCTCCATCATGCCAAAGTAGTTGCCGATGTGGAGACGGCCGGACGGCTGGATACCTGAGAGGATGCGCATGACTGGTAAGAAAATCTTGAGATCGAACGCGGAATGTTCCTGCGGGTCCCGAGGATGTCAAGCAGGGTGAAACGGAGCGCGTTGCCGGTCAGTCGCGGATCGAAAATCCACGGAGTCCATCTGGAGCTTCCACATCCGTGGCAGTCACCCCCTTGATATGATGCTCGAGCCGACTGTCCAGGATCTCCTGGAGAAACGCATCCAGCGCCTCGTCATCCGTGGACACAACCAGCAATTCGACACGCCCGTCGGCAAGGTTCCGCACCCAGCCCGAAACCTCGAACTCATTCGCCAGCGCTTTCACAGTATAGCGGAAGCCCACCCCTTGCACTCGGCCCTCGTAGAAAACGTGTTTTGCAAACATCGGTCGGATTAGCTCGCTCGCTCTTTGATGACAGGGTTCAGGGCAGCCCCAGCTTTGCCTCCAGTGCATCGGCGCAGGTATCCAAGCTGGCATTCACTACCTGCACGGTCTTGCCGTCGGCACTGGTGCGAATGCGCAGGGTGCGGGCCGGATCGTTGACGATGAATCCCGCGTCGGTCAGGTAGCGCTGCTGCACCGGAATGGAGAAACGAAACGTCAGCGACTTCTGGATCCCGGCGGCAAACTCACGGGCATCTTCTTCAGTAGCCCAGGAGGTGCGCCAGAATACGTGGTCTCCAGCATCGCCGTCTCCAGGATAGATCAGATAACGATCCCCTCTCCATCCGTAGCCGATTTGATCGGCGAGATCCGGTGCCTCCACCACTTTCATCAGCAGCATGACATTGAGCTCCCCTGCCACATTGCTGGCGATCGGTTCCTTTCCGGCGACGTCAAGTTCATCCCACTGGAATTCGATCGGTTTGAATGGCGTGGAGGCGAAGTAGAGATCGTCAGGGTGAAGGATCTCGGCAGTCGAAACTGGAAGCCGCGCGTAGATACGGTCAATGAACCCCGGCTGTCCGCTGTTCGGCTGCTGGCGCACGGCTTCATGAAAGACCATGCCGCCATCATAAGGAAAGTTCTGCCGTTCGCGCATGAAGATCGGCGCTTCGTAGAATGGTGGTGGCGTCCCAGCCGAACCTCCGCCCGAACTGCCAGCCACATCACTCAGGCTGTAGTGTAGTTGCACCAGTTGCGCATCGCCACCCAGCACACAAAACTCCGCCATTGCCTTGTCTGAATTGTGCGCGTCATCCACACCGGGATCACCCAGTCCATAATTCTGTTCGAGCAGTGCCTCCATCAGCGCCCTCACGATTCGGCTGCGGGCATCCGGCAGCTTCAGCGAAGCCTCTTCGTTGGTGTAAAGCGTCGCCGTCGGCGCATCGTAAAACCAGCCTTCCTGCTCATTGCGCAATCCCGACAGTGCCCAGCGATAGTCAAACGGATCGGTAACGAATCCCATCGCCACATAGGCACGCTGGCGGCGTTCTCCCTCGTCTTCAGAAATCGCTTTCTGAATGTCCTCAGTGGTCCGCTGCGCGATGTCCGGGAATGGTGCCCCAACAAACTGTAGCGGGCGCTTGAACTCCAACTTGCGGAGCATTACGCGCTCCGCGATGTTCTCCAGAGTCGGGTCCGCAGGCGGTGGTGGTGGCGATGGAGGTGGCACGTTGTCCGGCACCGCAGCCGCCACTGGCTGCTTTTCGGCTGCATCCTTCAGTTCCAGCAGCAGCCGCTGATTCTGCTTTTTCTGCGCCTCCAGCTGCTTCTCCAGATCCACGATTACCGTTTTCAACTGAGCGACCTCACTGCCGCCAGAGTTCTCCATGTACAGATGGTGCACATACTCGAATCCGAGCAGCGCTGCACCTAACAGAACGAAAAGTATAATCCAGGGACGGGACACAAGATATGTAATTCGTTAGTCTTCGCTGCCGCCGAAGAGCCTCTTGAAGAAGCCCTTCTTCTTCGGGGGTTTGGCACTGACTGGAGCGCTGGTTGGTTTCGATCCGGGCACCCCGACGGCTGGACTTGATCCATCTCCCACGTTGATTCCCTTGAATGGATTATTCGTCGGCACGCGGTTACTTGTATCAGTCGTTTTGATTTTGATCCCAGGAAAGTCCGACTCGTTGCGGGACGCAGGAAGGATCGGCTCAACATCTGTCGTCGCGAGCTTCTTCGATGATGGATCAGAGGGGTCAAATGTATAGGCGATCGGCTTGATCGGGCTGCCACTGGTATCGTATCGATACAGCAACGCGCGGACGAGCTTTCCCTGCTTCGTGTACAGGCGTTCCTGCTGAATGCGATCCCACTTGTCGAATCCGTATTCCGTCCGTCCCAGCAGGTTCTTTTTGCCGTCAAAAATCAGGCCGTTGCGAATGCGCCCCTTGGAGTCCATCTGGAACAACCGGCGGGTGATCATGATTTCGTGTTGACTGCACGTGCTCTCCTCGAGCGTGTCTTCCACCGGATTCTTCTTTGCTACCGTGATGCCCTCCAGATTCTCATTGGCATCGTCGTAGTGCATGATCTTCCGGGCCCACGCATCTTCTGACTTCAGCTCCAGCTGGCTCCAGGAGGTCGAAACGACGGACGCGCTCGCCATGGTCACGGCGCAAAGGAAAAGGAAATGTTGTTTCACATTCATAGATGCAGAAATGTTGATGGGAGGCATCGCCACCATGAAGAGGCAGTCTAGGAACACATCCGCCCCCGGGCAAGAGGAATTCCCGCCGCTCTACGCGGTGAACAACGCAAGCCAACAACCGCTTATTAGGGAAACCGCTGGCATTCCACGCATTCGAGGGTGATCTCCGGCAAAATGTTTGCAAGATACTGCCCGGACAACACGTAGTAGTGCCCGAAGAATCAGATGAACCACCCCCACCCCCATGCCAATGAATTGAACAGCCACGGCCAGCCAATCGGACAATCACTGCCTGACTGGTCACCGCCACCACTCCCTGCCCGGCTGCCAATGGACGGCCTCCACTGCCGACTGGAACCACTCGACGCGAAGGCGCACGCGCGATGCCTCTTTGACGCCAACTCTGTGGATGCCGCAGACAAAAACTGGACTTACCTCCCCTACGGGCCGTTCACCACCTTCGAAGAATACGCACGGTGGGCAGACACCGCCAGCAAGTCTGGCGACCCACAGTTTTACACCGTGGTTCCGCACAGCACCGGAAACCCTTCAGGCATCGCCAGCTACCTGCGCATCACTCCAGCAACCGGCTCCATCGAAGTCGGCCACATCCATTTTTCACCAGCGCTGCAGCGCACCCCTGCCGCCACCGAGGCCATGTTCCTCATGATGAAGTACGCCTTCGACCTTGGCTACCGCCGCTACGAATGGAAGTGCGATGCACTCAACGCCCCCTCCCGCGCCGCGGCACAGCGTCTCGGTCTGTCCTTCGAAGGAATCTTCCGCCAGGCGACCGTCTACAAAAGCCGAAACCGGGACACCGCATGGTTTGCCGCCATCGACTCGGAATGGCCAGCGCTGAATCAGGCATTTACAAAATGGCTCGATCCCAAGAACTTTGACGAAAACGGACGCCAGCGCACCTCTCTGCGCGACTTTACCCAGCTCTAAAACCTTGACCGGACCGACGGCATCCTTCGGGTAGCCTGTGATCGCGATCCCTTCGTTTCCAAGATCTGAGTAGCCGAACAGCTCGAACTGTTCCGACAGGACCGGTGCGCTGGAGAGACAGAACAGGGTGAGCAGCTTCGCAAGACGAAGCGATGGTTTCATTGGATTAGGATTCATATTTGAAAGTTCCTTATTATGGAGAGGCGATGGTAGCGTCATTCCTCGCAAACGCGATCAACGCCGTCGGTTTCTCCTCGGATGAACGCCTTTTCTGGAGCCGCTCGGCCCGGCAGTTGCACGTGTGGGATTCGGCGACAGGCGATGCTGCGGCACCGGCGCTACAACATCTGGTCCAACTCCGCCCGAGCCTGGGCGCCGGCCCAGCGGAGACCGGGTCACTTACGATGATGAAGAAGTCCGCAGCACCTGGAGCGCGGAGCAACGGGTCGCGACGAGTGACGGGCGAGGAGGCGTAAACGTGTGGGACTTCAGCGTAGGCACCCGCCCACTCGACGAGATGGAAGCGCTCGCCCGCGGCCTCTCTTCGCATCGCATCGATCCCAGCGGTGGCCTCGTCCCATTGACCCCCGACGAACTGCGCGCGGCGTGGGCGGCGGTGCATCATTAGCAGCGCCGCTGCGGGCGAGCAGCGCGCCGGAGCCGGGCTCGGGTCGTATTCTGTCCCGGCGGTTCACCAATAATGCGCTCATCCCCACCGGAGACCACTAGTACCCGTCATGAGAATGGAGCAGCGCTTCCACACCGGCGCGCAGTTGCGGCTGCCCGGCACAGGCGGAGTCGAGATACGGCGTGCGCTCCGCCTCAGGCAGGGCGGCGGCAAAGATTTCTTCTTCCAGATCCATAGGCAAGGGCTGCTGGGCTTGTGGTCCTCGCTGAGCCAGAAGTTCCCCCAGGGGTCGATGGTGACGCCTTCAGCGTCGAGCGAATCCTCGTCGTAGGGAAGCTGGTTTAATTTGAAGTCGTAGGGAACATCCGTCGCAGGAGGTGTGGTAAGGGAATTCGGCAGTCCCGAGATGGGAACGCCGTCCGGGCGCGTCAGCGGCCGGAGATCCCGGATAATGGCCTTGCCGTCCGGCTGCAAGTCCAGAGTGACTAGGTGAGGGCCGAAGTCCGGCGCGGCGAACGTCTTTATAGCCGCGCCGTTACGTCGAGTAGAGTTCATACTTTGCGATTCCACTTCTTTCTTGTTGTTTGGTCGGAAAGTCCGTCCCTAGTCCCTGGGGATTTGGATAGAATCGGATTCCCGTCACTCTGAGATATGAGATTACGGGGGGCAAAAGTATCATCCCGACGAACAATTGAGGAACCGTATGCCTTCATTGGGCTCGAACGGACCTGTAGGGGGCGTCGTCCGGCCTTTTTGGGGCAGGCGGCCCTATCCCCCTATCCCGGAATTAGTTTGCGAGCCTCTGCATTCCCCGATACGATAACAGGCGAGTCCCCATGACCCGCCGCTGCCTTAACCTCCCCACGTTGCTCCTCGTGGTTTCGTTGCACGCCCAGGCGGCACCGGACGCCGAGATGGTCGTCACCGATGCCGACCGCCAGCATTGGGCCTTCCTGCCGCTGGCAGCTGTCACGCCTCCCGAGACGGAAGCCGATGCCGCTGCGTGGGTGCGCACGCCGGTGGATGCGTTCATCCGCCACGCGCAGGAGTCCGAATCGCTCTCGCCTTCGCCGCAGGCAGATGCGCGCACGCTGGTGCGACGGCTCTACTTCGACCTCGTCGGATTGCCGCCGACGCCGGAAGAGATGGAGCGCTGGAGTCTGGCCATCGAGAAATCTTCCGGCACTGCTTCTGCGGCCCTGGTCGACGAGTTGCTGGCAAGCCCGCAGCACGGCGAACGCTGGGCGCGGCACTGGCTCGACGTCGCGCGCTACGCCGATAGCAATGGCATGGAAGGCGACCACGACCGGCCGAACGCTTACCGTTTCCGCGACTTCGTCATCAGCGCACTGAACGACGATCTCCCTTTCAACACCTTCGTGCGCTGGCAACTCGCCGGTGACGAGATTGCGCCGGACAATCCAAAGGCGATCGCGGCGACCGGCTTCCTCACGGCGGGGCACAGCACGCTGATCGACGTGCCGATGGAGGAGGAAAAACTCCGCTACCGCGCCAACGAGCTTGACGACATCGTGTCCACCACTGGCCAGGGATTGTTGGCGCTCACCCTCGCCTGTGCACGCTGTCATGATCACAAATATGACCCGATCCCGAGCCGCGACTACTACCGGTTGATGCGCATTTTCAACAGTGGCGACCGCAAGGAAGTGCCGCTCGCCTCGCCGAGCGAGATCAAAGCGCAGCGCGCCGCGACCGCAACCTGGCAGGCTGAGCGCGAGGCAGCAGTAAAACAACGCGACGAATGGATGAATCACGCGCGACCACCGCTCGAAGACAAGGTGCGTGCAGCGAAGATCGAGCAACTGACGGCCTCCGACGCAGAGAAGCAGTTGCTGAGAGGCAATCCGGAAGACCCTGGCGCGAAGACGCTCGCCGAGCGCTTCAAGAATGAGCTCGGCACCGCGACCGCAGACTACATCGTTTTCCTGACAGAGGAACAAAAGGCGCACTGGGACAAGCTCGCCCTGCAAGTCAATGCGATCGAAAAGCGC